>NZ_BAAJYT010000050.1:0-22016 GCF_057541515.1 Acidovorax sp. KNOB132 | reverse complement strand
GGCGTTGGCGTTGGCGTTGGCCGGCGCGCGGTCCGGCACGCGCCACAATGTCGCCCATGCTCACGCTCCAAACCATCCAGGATGCCGCCGCCCGCCTGCGCGGCCATGTGCTCGACACGCCGTGCGTGGAATCCAAGACGCTCTCGCAGATCGTGGGCGCCCAGGTGTTCCTCAAGTTCGAGAACCTGCAGTTCACCGCCTCCTTCAAGGAGCGCGGGGCCTGCAACAAGCTCAGCCAGCTGTCGCCCGAAGAGCAGCAGCGCGGCGTGATCGCGATGAGCGCCGGCAACCACGCCCAGGGCGTGGCCTACCACGCGCAGCGCCTGGGCCTGCGCGCCGTGATCGTGATGCCGCGCTTCACGCCGGGCGTGAAGGTGGAGCGCACGCGCGGCTTTGGCGCCGAAGTGGTGCTGCACGGCGACACGCTGGAGGAATCCCGCGCCCACGCCTATGCATTGGCCGAGGAGCGTGGCCTGACCTTCGTGCACCCCTACGACGACGAGGCCGTGGCCGCCGGCCAGGGCACGCTGGGCCTGGAGATGCTGCAGGCCGTGCCGGACCTGGACACCCTGGTCATCGCGGTGGGCGGCGGCGGACTGATCTCCGGCGTGGCGACGGCCGCCAAGGCGATCCGCCCCGGCATCGAGATCGTAGGCGTGCAGACCGCGCGCTTTCCGGCCATGGTCAATGCCATCAAGGGCACGCAGCATCCGCAGGGCACCTCCACGATCGCCGAGGGCATCGCCGTGGGCACGCCGGGCACCCTCACCCGCGAAGTGATCGCGCGGCTGGTGGACGACCTGGTGCTGGTGCAGGAGGGCGACATCGAGCAGGCCGTGCTCATGCTGCTGGAGATCGAAAAGACGCTGGTCGAGGGCGCCGGCGCCGCGGGCCTGGCAGCGCTCGTGCGCTACCCGGAACGCTTTCAGGGCAAGAAGGTGGGCCTGGTGCTGTGCGGGGGCAACATCGACCCACTGCTGCTGGCCGCCATCATCGAGCGCGGCATGGTGCGCTCCGGGCGGCTGGCCCGCATCAAGGTCAGCGCGCGCGACATTCCGGGCGTGCTGGCCCGCATCACCGCCACTGTGGCCGAGGCCGGCGCCAACATCGAGGAGGTGCACCACCAGCGGGCCTTCACCATGCTGGCCGCCCAGAACGTGGAGATCGAACTCGTGCTGCAGACGCGCGGCAAGGCGCACGTGCAGCAGGTGCTGGAGCAATTGCGCGCGGCCCACATGGAGGCCGACCTGATCTGAGGCACCGAAAGGCGTCCGCTCCGAACCGCGGGGTTTTTGTAGGAGAAACGCGGTTTTTTGCCGAAATTCCCCGCTGAATACACGGCGTTGCATGGGATGGCGCGCGGTTTTCGGCACACTGCTGGCCCATGCAGCAACCAAAACGACGCCACTTCCTGCGCACCCTCGGCCGAGGCGCCGCCCTGGCTTCGGCCGGGACCCTCGGCCTGAACTGGACCCAGGCCTTCGCCACGCTCAAGCCCCTGGGCAAGCCGCAGCCCTTCGATTTCGCCGCGCTCAAGGGCCAGGCCCGCGCCCTGGCCGCCAAGGCTTACGAGCCGTACCAGGGCACCCTGCCCCCCTCGGTCACGTCGCTCGACTGGGACCAGTACCAGTCCATGCAGTTCCGGCCCGACCACTCGCTGTGGGCCGACGAGAAGCTGCGCTTCCAGGCCAAATTCTTCCACCTGGGCCTGTTCTTCAAGAAGCCCGTGCACATGTACGAACTGGCCAACGGCCAGGCGCAGGAGCTGGCCTATGACCCGGCCATGTTCGACTACGGCAAGAGCGGCCTCAAGGCCGGCGACCTGCCTGCCGACCTGGGCTTCGCGGGCTTTCGCCTGAACTTCCACACCGACCCCGTGCGCGACGTGGCGGCCTTCCTGGGCGCCAGCTACTTCCGGGCCGTGGGCGGCGAGTGGCAATACGGCCTGTCGGCCCGGGGCCTGGCCATCGACACCGGCATGCAGCGGCCGGAAGAATTTCCCGACTTCACCGCGTTCTACCTGGAGCGGCCGGCCTCGGGCTCCAACACCGTGGTCGTGCTCGCCCTGCTCGACTCCCCCAGCGTGGCCGGCGCCTACCGCTTCGCAATCACCCCGGGCGACACGCAGGTCATGGAGATCGACGCCGCGCTGTACCCGCGCAAGGAAATCGAGCGCATCGGCATCGCCCCCTGCACCAGCATGTTCCAGCACGGCGAGAACGACCGCCGCATGGCCAACGACTGGCGGCCGGAAATCCACGACTCCGACGGCCTGTCGATGTGGCGCGGCAACGGCGAATGGGTGTGGCGCCCGCTCACCAATCCGCCGAACCTGCAGTTCAACGCCTTTGCCGACCAGAACCCGCGCGGGTTCGGTTTGCTGCAGCGCGACCGCAACTTCGACCACTACCAGGACGACGGCGTGTTCTACGAGCGCCGGCCCTCGCTGTGGGTGGAGCCCAAGGCCGACTGGGGCGCGGGTTCGATCCAGCTGGTGGAGATCCCCACCATCGACGAGACCTTCGACAACATCGTGGCGTTCTGGAACCCCGAGCGCAAGCCGAAGGCGGGCGAAGAGCTGCTGGTGGGCTACCGCCTGTACTGGGGCGCGCACCCACCGGCCCGTCCCGCGCTGGCCGGCTGCGTGGCCACGCGCACGGGCCTGGGCGGCGTGGTGGGCCAGCCGCGCAAGTACTTTTCGTGGCGCTTCGCGGTCGACTTCGCGGGCGAGAACCTCGCGGCCCTCGGCCGGGACGCCAAGGTGGAGCCCGTGATCACGGTGAGCCGCGGCAAGGTCGAGATCACGTCGGCCCGCCCCCTGGACGCCGTGAACGGCTGGCGCGCGATGTTCGACATCCGGCCCGAGGACGACAGCACCGAGCCCATCACCATCCGCCTGTTCCTGCGCGTGGGCAAGGAGCCGATCACCGAAACGTGGCTCTACCAGTGGGTGCCACCGGCCCCTGCGGACCGCAAGCTGGTGTGACACCCGTCGAAACCCTGTGGCGGCCGCCCGGCGGCTGCCGCTAGAATTTCATCACTTTTTGAGGCAGCCACCAGGAGAACCCATGGCCCACGACACGACCACCACCCCGCACGTTGGCGAACACCACCATGCCCCCGATGGCGTCGAAGCCGTGGTCCCGCTGATGCCCATCGTGCTGCCCGTGGTGGGCGGCGTGCTGATGTTTCTGCTGGCCTTCATCGCCATCTACATGGCCTGAGCGCCGGACCCTCCCCTTCGCAGAGCCCCGCGCCGCGGGGCTTTTTTACGCCCACGTCCTTCAAAGGAACACACCATGAGAGCCGGCCACGCCCTGGTCCTTTTTTCCGGTGGACAAGACTCCACCACCTGCCTGGCCTGGGCACTGACCCACTTCGAGCGGGTGGAAACCATCGGCTTCGACTACGGCCAGCGGCACCACGTGGAGCTTCAGGCACGGCAGGAGGTGCTGGCCGCGCTGCGCGCCGAGTTCCCGCAATGGGCCGGCCGCATGGGCGAGGACCACATGGTCGATCTCGCGGTGCTGGGCCAGATCAGCGACACCGCGCTCACGCGCGACACCGCCATCCAGATGACCGAGGCCGGGCTGCCCAACACCTTCGTGCCTGGCCGCAACCTGCTGTTCTTCCAGCTCGCCGCCGCGGTGGGCTACCGGCGCGGGCTGCACACGCTGGTGGGCGGCATGTGCGAAACCGATTTCTCGGGCTACCCCGACTGCCGTGACGACACGCTCAAGGCCTTGCAGGTGGCGGTATCGCTGGGCATGGGGCAGCGCTTCACCTTCGAGACGCCGCTCATGTGGATCGACAAGGCCGCGACCTGGGAGATGGCGCGCCAGCTGGGCGGCGATGCGCTGGTGGACCTGATCGTGCAGCGCTCCCACACCTGCTACCACGGGGTGCGCGACACGCTGCATGCCTGGGGTTACGGCTGCGGCACCTGCCCGGCGTGCGAACTGCGCCGCGCAGGCTACTTTCAGTGGACGGGGCTGCCGCCAGGCCCTTGACGACCGCGGAGATGCGCCACTTTCCGGCCGTCTCCGCACATTCCCTGTGTCCCCACCCGGCGTCGAATGCCTCGCGACGCAAGGGTTTTCACCCAGCGCGCGGGCGTTGTTGGTCCGGAGTCGTTCTGCTAGCATCAATTCACTTACCGGCCGGCATGTAAAAAACAGATCGCTCACGGAATCAGGGCGACGCCGCAGAGAAAGAGGAAGACAAATGCAGGGTTTGATGCAATCCGGAGCACTGCTCATCTCCACATTGCTGGAGCACGCGGCTCGCCACCACGGCGACGTGGAGATCGTCTCCCACGTCGACGCGCACACCAGCCTGCGCACCAGCTGGGGCGAAGTGGGCCACCGCGCGCGGCGCCTGGCCAGCGCCCTGCACGCCTGCGGTCTGCCGCAGGGCGCGCGGGTCGGCACGCTGGCCTGGAACACGCACCGGCACCTGGAGCTGTACTACGCGGTCTCGGGCATGGGCGCCATCCTGCACACCGTGAACCCGCGCCTGTTCCCCGAGCAGATCAGCTACATCGTCAACCACGCGGCCGACGAGTACCTGTGCTTCGACCCGGACTTCTCGCCGCTCGTGGCCCAGATCGCGCCGCACCTGCCCTCCGTCAGGGCCTACGTGGCCCTGTGCCGGCGCGACCAGTTGCCGGCGGTGGACCTGCCCGCGCCGCTGCTGTGCTACGAAGACCTGGTGGACGCGGGCGACGCCGCTTTCGCCTGGCCCGCGCTGGACGAGAACACCGCCTCGTCGCTCTGCTACACCTCGGGCACCACCGGCCACCCCAAGGGCGTGCTGTACAGCCACCGCTCGACGGTGCTGCATTCGTGGACCGCCTGCGCCACGGACGGCCTGGGGCTGGGCGCGCGCGACAGCGTGCTGCTGGCCGTGCCCATGTTCCACGTGAACGCCTGGGGCATTCCGTATGCCAGCGCCATGAGCGGCGCCAAGCTCGTGCTGCCCGGCCCCAACCTCTCGGGCGAGCGCCTCTTCGCGCTGCTGCGCGACGAACAGTGCACGCTCTCGCTGGGCGTGCCCACGGTGTGGCTGGGCTTCTTCCAGCATGCCGAGGCGTTGCCCGCCGCCGAGCGCGCGGCGCTGCGGCTGCAACGCGTGGTGGTGGGCGGATCGGCCGCGCCGCTCGCCATCATCGAGAAATTCGACCGGCTCTTCGGTGCGTTCGTGATCCAGGCCTGGGGCATGACGGAGACCAGCCCGCTGGCCACCATCGGCAACCTGCTGCCCCGGCACGCGGATCTGCCCGCCGAAGGGCGCCACGCCGTGCAGGCCCGCCAGGGCCGCGCCATCTTCGGCGTGGAGATCGCGGTGTTCGACGCCGAGGGGCGCCAGCGCGCGCAGGACGACCGCACCCCCGGCGATCTCAAGGTGCGCGGGCCCTGGGTGGTGTCGGCCTACTACGGCCAGGAGCCGGGCGCGGCCCTGGATGCGGACGGCTGGTTCGCCACCGGCGACGTGGCGCTGATCGACGCCGAGGGCTACGTGCAGATCACCGACCGCTCCAAGGACGTGATCAAGTCCGGCGGCGAATGGATTTCCTCCATCGACCTGGAGAACCTGGCCGTGGGCCACCCCAAGGTCCAGGAGGCCGCGGTGATCGGCGCCTACCACAGCAAGTGGCAGGAGCGCCCCCTGCTCATCGTGGTGCCCAAGGCGGGCGAGTCGGTGAGCGGCGCGGAGATCCTCGACTTCATGAAGGACCGCATCGCGCGCTGGTGGATGCCCGACGACGTGGTGTTCATCGACGCGCTGCCCCACACCGCCACCGGCAAGCTGCAAAAGACGCGGCTGCGCGAATTGTTCCGCGACCACCGCCTGCCCACCGACGCGGCCTGAGCCCACGCCCCGCGGCCCCTGCGGGCCGCTGGCATCGCACACCCCGCGGACGGCGGGGCCCTGGATGCATCCGTCCCGACCGAAGACACGCACACACCAAGGAGACACACCCATGCCATTGCCCAGCTCCCGCCTTGCCCTTGCCGCCCTGGCCCTCGCCTGCGGCGCAGCGGCCCACGCCCAGATCAGCGACGATGTGGTGCGCATCGGTGTCATGGCCGACCAGACCGGCCCCTACTCGGGCAACGGCGGCCCCGGCTCCACGCTGGCCGTGCGCATGGCCACGGAGGACTTCGGCGGCGCCGTGCTCGGCAAGCCCGTCGAGGTGGTCGTGGCCGACGACCAGAACAAGCCCGACGTGGGCCTGAACATCGCGCGCAAGTGGCTCGACACCGAGAAGGTGGACACCATCGTCGGCGGCTCGGCCTCGTCGATCGCGCTGGGCATCTCCAGCCTTCTCAAGGAACGCAAGAAGCCCTACCTGATCGCGGGCACGGTGAGCGCGGAACTGACCAACAAGTCCTGCTCGCCGATGAACTTCCAGTTCCTTACCGACACCTATGCGCTGCCCAAGGCCGGCGTGCAGAGCCTCATGAAGCAGGGCATCAAGAGCTTCTATTTCATCACCGTGGACTACGCCTTCGGCCAGGCCTACCAGGACGATGCGACGCGCTTCATCCAGACCGCCGGCGGCAAGGTGGTGGGCTCGGTCAAGCACCCGCTGGGCGCCACCGACTTCTCGTCGTACCTGCTGCAGGCGCAATCCAGCGGCGCGCAGGCCATCGTGATCCTGAACGCGGGGCTCGATCTGTCGAACGCCCTCAAGCAGGCCGCGGAATACAAGATCACGCGCGGCGGCCAGGTGGTGACGGTGTTCGGCATGACGATCAACAGCGTCTCGGCCATGGGACTGGACGTGGCCCAGGGCCTGCAGCTGACGCTGCCGTTCTACTGGGACCGCGACGAGGCCTCGCGCGCCTGGGCCAAGCGCTTCATGGCGCGCAACAAGGGCGTGGTGCCCACCTACATCCACGCGGGCGCCTACAGCGCCGCCTGGCACTACCTGCAGGCCGTGAAGGCCGCAGGCACCGACGACGGCGCCAAGGTCGCGGCCAAGATGCGCGAGCTGCCCATCAACGACTTCTTTTCCAAGGACGTGAAGATCCGCGAGGACGGCCAGGCGCTGCGCACGGTGTACGCCATACAGGTCAAGAAGCCCTCCGAGTCCAAGGGCCCCAACGACTTCTATACGGTGCGCGGCGAGATCCCGCCCGAGCAGACCTGGCGCCCGCTGTCCGAGAGCAGCTGCGACTACATCAAGGCCGCCGCCAAGTAGGCCCGCGCCCGGCCGATACGCAGCCCGAGCCCTTCCATGCCCCTTCGCATCGACATCCTGGCCCCGCAGCGGGACCTGCTGGGCGAATGCCCACTGTGGGACGCGCGCACCCAGTCGCTCTACTGGATCGACGGGCGCGCCGGCATCGTGCGGCGCCACAGGCCGGCCACCGGGGCCGGCGCGCAGTGGCAACTGCCCCAGCACATCGGCGCGATCGCGCTGTGCGACAGCGGCCGGCTGCTGCTGGCGCTGGAGGACGACTTCCAGTACCTGGACCCGGACACGGGCACCCTCTCGCCCCTGGGCGTGCGGGTAGCGCACGGCGCCGACCGGATGCGCCTGAACGACGGCCGCACCGACCGCAACGGGCGCTTCGTGGTCGGATCGATGACGCTGGGCCGCATGGCGCCCGAGGGCGCGCTCTACCAGCTCGGCGCGCACGCCGTGCGCACGCTGGACACGGGCATCCACGTGGCCAACGGCACCTGCTTCAGCCCCGATGGGCGCTGGCTGTACTTTGCCGACAGCCCCACGCACCAAGTGCGCCGCTACGCCTACGACGCCGCCACAGGCGACATCGGACCGGCTGAAGTGATGGTGGACACGCGCGCGCTGGGCTCCGTGCCCGACGGCGCCACCGTGGACGCCGAGGGCTGCCTGTGGGTGGCGCTGGTGCAGAACGGCCAGCTCGCACGCTTCACGCCCGACGGGCGGCTGGAGCGCCGCATCCAGCTGCCGGTGACCTTCGTGACCTGCCCCTGCTTCGGCGGCCCCGGGCTGGACGTGATCTACCTCACCTCCATCCGCGACAGCGGCAACCTGCTGCGCAGCGACCACCCCGACGCGGGCGCCGTGTTCGCCATCCACGGCACGGGCGTGCGCGGGCTGGAGGAAGCCCGCTTCGCCGACCTCCCCTCTCACCATTCGACAAGGACCCCTCAATGACCACCCGACGTTTCGAAGGCAAGGTTGCCCTCATCACCGGCGGTGCGCGCGGCATCGGCCGTGCCATCGCCGACGCCATGGCGGCCGAAGGCGCCGCCGTCGGCATCCTGGACCGCGCCGAGGACATGGCGCACGAAGCGGCCGAGCAGTTGCAGGCGCAGGGGCTGCAGGCCATGGCCTTCGGCGGCGACGTGGCACGCCGCGCGAGCTTCAGCGACGCCGTGGGTGCGCTCAAGGAGCGCTTCGGCCGCCTGGACGTGCTCGTGAACAACGCCATCTGGGTGCGTTACGGCCCCATCGACGCCATCACGCCCGAGATGCTCGATCGCATGGTGGGCACGGGCTTCAACTCGGTGGTCTGGGGCATCCAGGTGGGTGCCGAGGCCATGGAGGCCGGCGGCAGCATCGTCAACATCGCCTCGTCGGCCGCCTTTCTGGGTCTGCCCGAGGGCATGCTGTACTGCGGCGTGAAGGCCGGCGTGCTGGGGCTGACCCGCTCGGCCGCCGTGGACCTGGGACCGCGCGGCATCCGCGTCAACGCCATCTGCCCGGGCTCGGTGCTCACCGAGGGCGTGAAGATCAACGTCGATGCCGAAAAGGCCAAGCTGCGCATCGCCAAGACGCCAATGAAGCGCCTGGGCGAGGTGGAGGACATCGCCAAGGCCGCATGCTTCCTGGCGTCGGACGACGCCAGCTTCGTGACCGGCGAGTCGCTGCTCGTGGACGGCGGCGTCACCCATGCCTTCCTCTGAGCCGCCCAACGGCCGCCCCGCCATGGACGCCCCCTTCATCCTCGAAGCCCGCCAGCTCAGCCGGCAGTTCCGCGGCTTCTACGCCGTCAAGGACGTGGACCTGCGGGTGCGCCGGCACTCGGTCCACGCCCTCATCGGGCCCAACGGCGCAGGCAAGACGACCTGCTTCAACCTGCTCACCACCTTCCTGCGGCCGTCTTCGGGCACGGTGGTCTTCAACGGCCGCGACATCTCGCGCAGCGACCCGGCTTCCGTGGCCATGGCGGGCCTGGTGCGATCGTTCCAGATCTCGGCCGTCTTCGGACAGATGACGGTGCTGGAGAACGTGCGCGTGGCGCTGCAGAAGCGCCACGGCGGCACCTTCGCCTTCTGGCGCAACGTGAAGGTCCTGCGCACGCTGGACGCGCGGGCGCTGGAGCTGCTGGAACGCGTGGGCCTCACGCGCTGGCGCGACACGCCCGCCGGCGAGCTGCCCTACGGGCGCAAGCGCGCGCTGGAGCTGGC
This sequence comes from Acidovorax sp. KNOB132, assembly GCF_057541515.1. Classification (NCBI taxonomy): domain Bacteria; kingdom Pseudomonadati; phylum Pseudomonadota; class Betaproteobacteria; order Burkholderiales; family Comamonadaceae; genus Acidovorax; species Acidovorax sp. KNOB132. Next base: position 12,608 of record NZ_BAAJYT010000050.1, on the reverse strand, counting down.
CACCACCATCGCCATGGAGCCCGAGATGATCCTGCTGGACGAGCCCATGGCGGGCCTGGGCCACGAAGACATCGGCCCGGTGGTGGCGCTGATCCGTGAGGCCGCGCGCGGACGCACGGTGCTCATGGTCGAGCACAACATGAAGGTCATCGCCGAGCTGTGCGACCGCGTGACCGTGCTGCAGGCCGGCCAGGTGCTGGCCGAGGGCAGCTATGACGAGGTCTCGCGCGACCCGCGCGTCATCGAAGCCTACGTAGGAGGTACCCATGCCTGAGGCCCACGACGCGCAGCCCCTGCTGCAGGTGCGCGGCCTGCGCGGCTGGTACGGCGAAACCCTGGCGCTGCAAGGCATCGACCTGGACGTGAACGAGGGCGAGGTGGTGTGCCTGCTGGGGCGCAACGGCGCCGGCAAGACCACCACGCTGCGCGCCATCATGGGACTGCTGGGCCGGCGCGAGGGCCGGATCACGCTGCGCGGCCTGCCCACCGAGGGCCTGCCGCCCGAGGCGATCGCGCGCCTGGGCGCGGCCTACTGCCCCGAAGAGCGCGGCATCTTCGCCAGCCTTTCGACCGAAGAGAACCTGCTGCTGCCGCCGGTGCTGCTGCCCGGCGGCCTGAGCGTGGCCGAGATCTACACGCTGTTCCCCAACCTGCAGCAGCGCCGGCACAGCCCGGGCACCCGCCTGTCGGGCGGCGAGCAGCAGATGCTGGCCATCGCCCGCATCCTGCGAACGGGCGCCAAGCTGCTGCTGCTGGACGAGCCCACCGAGGGCCTGGCGCCGGTGATCGTCGAGCGCATCGGCGCCACCATCCGCATGCTGCGCGAGCGCGGCTTCACCGTGCTGCTGGTGGAGCAGAACTTCCGCTTCGCCTGCGCGCTGGCCGACCGCTTCTACGTGATCGAGGAAGGCGAGGTGGCGGGCCACTTCCGCCGCGACGAACTCGACACGCAGCGCGAACACATCGAGTCGCTTCTGGGCCTGTGAGCCCTTCTTCACCCAACGCAGGACGGACAACACGATGGACGGGCTATTCGGAATCCCCTGGGCTGCACTGATCGGGCAGCTTCTGGTCGGGCTCATCAACGGCGCCTTCTATGCCCTGATGAGCCTGGGGCTGTCGATCATCTTTGGACTGCTGCACGTGGTCAATTTCGCCCACGGCGCTCAGTACATGCTGGGCGCTTTCGTGGCGTGGGGGCTGCTCGAATACCTGGGCATCGGCTACTGGCCGGCGCTCGTCATCGCGCCGCTGGTGGTGGCGGGCTTCGGGGTCGTGTTCGAGCGCCTGATGCTGCGCCGGCTGTATGCGCTGGACCACGTGTACGCGCTGCTGCTGACCTTCGGCGTGGCGCTGCTCATGGAGGGCGCCTTCCGCCTGCAGTTCGGCGTGAGCGGCCAGCCCTACCCCAACCCGCTGACGGGCGGCATCGACGTGGGCGTGACCTTCCTGCCGCTGTACCGCGTGTGGGTGATCGCCGCGGCGCTGGCGGTCTGCCTGGGCACCTGGTTCTTCATCGAGAAGACCAAGCTGGGCGCGTACCTGCGCGCGGCCAACGAGAACGCCCCGCTGGTGCGCACCTTCGGCATCAACGTGCCGCGCATGCTCATGCTCACCTACGGGCTGGGCGTGGGCCTGGCGGGCCTGAGCGGCGTGATGGCCGCGCCGATCTACCAGGTGAGCCCGCTGATGGGCTCGAACCTGATCATCGTCGTGTTCGCGGTGGTGGTGATCGGCGGCATGGGCTCCATCCTGGGCTCCATCGTCACCGGCTTCGCGCTGGGCGCCATCGAGGGCCTGACCAAGGTCTTCTATCCCGATGGCGCGGGGGTGGTCATCTTCGTGGTGATGATCCTCGTGCTCGCCGTCCGTCCCCATGGCCTCTTCGGCCGTGCCCACTAGGAGTCGCCATGGACCTGCTGAGTCGACGCACCCACAACGCGCTGCTGCTGGCCGCCCTGGCCTGCCTGGCCGCCGCGCCGTTCGTGGTGTATCCCATGTTCCTCATGAAGCTGATGTGCTTCGCGCTGCTGGCGGCATCGGTCAACCTGCTGGTCGGCTACGTCGGCCTGCTGTCGTTCGGCCACGCCATGTTCTACGGCACCGCCGGCTACATCACCGCGCACGCGGTCAAGGTCTGGGGTTGGGAGGGCCTGAGCGGCATCGCCCTGGGCGCGGCCGCGGCCGCTGTGCTGGGCCTGCTGACAGGGCTGCTGGCCATCCGCCGCCAGGGCATCTACTTCTCGATGATCACGCTGGCCTTCGCGCAGCTGGTGTACTTCATGGCGCTGCGCCTGCCGTTCACGGGCGGCGAAGACGGCATCCAGAACATCCCGCGCCCCACCGTGCTGGGTCTGTTCTCGCTGGAGAACACGCTGGTGCTGTACTACTTCGTCACGGTGCTCATCGGCGGCGCGTTCTGGCTGATCCACCGGCTGGTGCACTCGCCCTTCGGGCAGGTGCTGCGCGCCATCCGCGACAACGAGCCGCGCGCCCAGAGCCTGGGCTACCGCGTCAACCGCTACAAGCTGCTGGCCTTCGTGCTGTCGGCCGCCATCGCGGGCTTCGCGGGCTCGCTCAAGGCGCTGGTGTTCCAGCTCGCCTCGCTGACCGACGTGCACTGGGCCACCTCGGGCGAGGCCCTGCTCATCTGCATCGTGGGCGGCATGCAGACGCTGCTGGGCCCGGTGGTGGGCGCCATGGTCATCGTGACCATGGAGAACTACCTCGCCTCGTTCGCCGAGTGGGTGCTGATCCTGCAGGGCGTGGTGTTCGTCATCGTGGTCATGCTGTTCCGCAAGGGCATCGTCGGCCAGTTCCAGGCCTATCTCGCCAGCCGTCGCCAGCGCGGCGCGGCACCGCTGTAGGGAGACCCCATGCCAGCCCATGCACTTCCCCCCACTTGGCCGGCCACCCCCGGGCTGCTGGCCGGCCGCCTGGCCCTTGTCACGGGCGCGGCCAGCGGCATCGGCCGCGCGGTGGCCGTGGCCTTCGCCCAGGCCGGCGCGCGCGTCATCGTGACCGACCTGCAGGCCGATCGCTGTGCAGACACGCTGCGCGATGTGCGCGCCGCCGGCACCGAGGGCTGGGCCTGGGCGCTCGACGTGTCCGACGCCCAGGCCTGCCATGACCTCGCCACGCAGGTGGCGCAGTCGGTCGGCGATGTGGACACGCTCGTCAACAACGCGGGGGTGATCATCCGCGAAGGCATCGACAGCCCGCGCGCCGCCGAGAACCTGCGCCGCACGATGGACGTGAACCTCTTCGGCGTGTTCCACACGGTGCACGCCTGGCTGCCCGCGCTGCGGCGCACGCGCGGCAGCATCATCAATGTGGCCTCGGGCGCGGCATTCATCGCGCAGGGCGGTGCGCTGGGCTACTCACCCTCGAAGGCGGCGGTGAAGATGTTCACGCAGACCCTGGCGCTCGACCTCGCGCCCGATGGCATCCGTGTCAACGCGCTGGCGCCGGGCGTGATCGACACACCGATGACCGAGGCCACGCGCGCCAACCCCGAGCGGCTCGCGCGCTTCATGCAGCGCATTCCCGCCGGCCGACTGGGCCAGCCGCACGAGCTGGCGGGGCCGGCGGTGTTCCTGGCCTCGGACATGGCGAGCTTCGTCAATGGCGTGACGCTGCCGGTGGACGGCGGCACGCTGGCCGTCTGAGGCAGGCGTGCACGGGCCGCGCGGGCACCCGGAAATCATGGATGTGATGTTGCAGGCCCCACCCGTGCATTTGCTTGATGCGCGCACGGCGCGAACGCATCATTTCCCGCAGGACAGACCGCACGCCGCAAGCGCCAGCGCAGCGCCGGTGGCGACCTGACCCCATCTGAAACCATCCGCGGCACGGACCATGCCGCCCCCCAGAGGAGACAACATGACAACGCAAACCCCGCACGGGAACGCCAACGCTCCCACCCCGCCCCAGCGCATCGACGTCGCCATCGTCGGCGCGGGCTTCGGCGGCATGTACGCCGTGTACAAGTTCCGGGAAATGGGCCTGAAGATCCAGGGCTTCGAGGCCGGCGGCGACGTGGGCGGCGTGTGGTACTGGAACCGCTACCCCGGCGCGCGCGTGGACCTGCCCAGCATCGACTACAGCTTCTCCTTCTCGCCCGAGATCGAGCAGGAGTGGACCTGGTCGGAGCAGTTCGCGGCCCAGCCCGAGCTGCTGCGCTACATCAACTTCGTGGCCGATCGGCTCGACCTGCGCCGGCACATCCAGTTCAACACGCGCGTGACCAGCGCCGTGTGGAGCGAGGAGCGCCAGCTGTGGACGGTGAAGACCGACCGCGGGGCCGTCTACGAGGCTACTTACTGCATCATGGCCACCGGCCCGCTCTCCATCCCGAAGGACCCCGAGATCCCCGGCCTGGAGCGCTTCAAGGGCCGCCTGCTGCGCGCGGCCAGGTGGCCGCACGAGCCCGTGCGCTTCGAAGGCCTGCGCGTGGGCGTGATCGGCACCGGCTCCACCGGCATCCAGATCGTGCAGGAGGTGGGCAAGGAGGCCGGCGAGCTGTTCGTCTTCCAGCGCACGCCCAGCTTCACCATGCCCATGCGCAACGAAGACCTCACGCCCGAGTACATGGCCGAGGTCAAGCGCCACTACGCCGGCATCCGTGAGTCCGCGCGCAACAGTGCCGTGGGCGGCGTGCGCCCGCAATCCACCCGCGCGTTTTTCAGCGTGACGCCCCGTCAGCGCCAGCAACTGCTGGAAGATGCCTGGAAGAGCGGCGGCCTGGCCATGCTCGGCACTTTCTGCGACCTGATGACCAACGCCGAAGCCAACGAGCATGTAGCGCAATTCGTGCGCGGCAAGATCGGGGAGGTCGTGAAAGACCCGGTGACGGCCGAGCAGCTCAAGCCGCGCGGCTACCCCATCTTCGCCCGCCGTCCCTGCCTGGACTCCAGCTACTACGAGACCTACAACCGCCCCAACGTGCACCTGGTGGACCTGCTGCACGATCCGATCGTGGAGATCACCGAGAAGGGCGTTCGCACGCAGTCCGGCGAGGTCGAGCTGGACATGCTCATCCTGGCCACCGGCTACGACGGCCTGACTGGCGCAATGCTGGCCTTCGACGTGGTCGGCCGCGACGGCTGCACCGTCAACGGCAAGTGGCAGGACGGCGCGCGTTCCTACCTGGGCCTGATGATGGAGGGCTTCCCCAACCTTTTCATGACCACCGGCCCCAACGGCCCCGCCGCGCTGGCCAACATCATCCGCATCAGCGAAAACGACGTGGACTGGATCGCCGCCGCCATGCAGCACATGCAGGGCCAGGGCCTGGCCACCATCGAGCCCACGGCCCAGGCCGAGCAGGGCTGGATGGACCTGGTCTACACGCTGTCGCAGCGCTCGCTGCTGCTCAAGGCCAAGACCTGGTACGTGGGCGCCAACGTGAAGGACAAGCCGCAGGGCCTCACGCTGTTCACCGGAGGCTTCGCCAAGTACCGCGAGCACTGCGCGGCCGCCGCGCAGGACGGCTACCGCAACTTCACCTTCCAGCGCCCAACCCTGACGCGGCCGGTGCCGCACACAGGCCAGGAAGCCCCGGCCGAAGCAGCGGTGGCGGGCTGACCGTCCGCGCCGCCCCGCCCAATGCGTGCGCTATGCGCGGCCCGGCCCGGGCTGCGGTTGCTCCAGCTGCAGGGCCAGCCGCCGCATGAGCGCGGTGTAGCGCGCCCGGTGGGGCCGCATGCGCTCGATGGCGCCACCCATGCCCAGCACCACGAGGCGGCCCTGCACACGCCAGGGCAGCACCACGCCGATGGTGGCGCCGCCCAGCAGCGGCAGGTTCTCCAGGTAGAGCGCCTTGCGCAGCCGGGCGCCGGCCAGCTCGGGGGCGATGGTCTCCAGCGGCACCCGGTCTTCGCGCCCTTGCACGGCAATGTTGGCGCGGTGCACGAGCTTTTCCACCTCCGCATCGGTGCGGTCGGTGAGCAGCAGCCAGCCCACGGCCGAGCGCGTCAGCGGCCGCAGGCTGCCTTCGTCGGTGTGAAAGCGGATGGCATGCGTGGACTGGATGACTCGGATGTACTGCACATAGATGTCGTTGAGCATGGCGATGGACACCGTCTCGCCCGTGGCGCCGTGCAGGTCGTGCATCAGTTCGAAGACGCGGCCCTGGCCGAACAGTGCCTGCGAGATCCAGTCGCCCAGCGACGTGACGCGCGGCGTGGGGAAGTACAAGCGCTCGGTGCGGTCATAGCGCAGGTAGCCCATGGCGATGAGGTTCTTGAGCAGCACCGTGGTGCTCGACTGGGGGTAGCCCAGCGCCTCGCTGATGTGCTTGAGCGGCAGGGGCGTGCGCACCTGCGCGAAGTGTTCCAGCACCTGCAGCACGCGCGTTGCCGACTTCACCGTGCTGGTGGGCATGGGAAAGCTCCAGAGACAACGCGGCAGGTGCATGGCATGGCCGGCCCATTGTGCGGGCCACCGCCACCACCGGCGGCCCTGCGCGCGACACAGACACAGGCCCGCACGGCGGACCGCTTTCCTTCCCGCAAGCCTTCATTCCAACCCTTGAACCCCATGGCACACCTTCCTTTCCCTTCCATCGGCCAGCCCGGCGTTACCACGCCAGCGGAGGCCTCGTGAACCGCTGCATCATCACCGGCGCCGCGCGGGGCATCGGCCGCGCCATCGCACTGCGCCTGGCGCGCAACGCCGCGCCCCACGGCGGCGCCTGCATCGCTCTGGCGGACCAGCACCTGGCCGAGCTGGAGCCCGTGGCGGCCGAGATCCGGCAACTCGGCGGCACCGCGCTCGTGCTGGGCGGCGACCTGGCCGACGCGGCCTTTCCGGCCCGCCTGTGCGCGCAGGCCGTGAACGCCTTCGGGGGCCTGGACGCCGTGGTCAGCAACGCGGGTTTCGCGGCACCGGGCCCGCTGGCCACGTACGACCCGGCCATGTGGGACCGCGTCTTCGCCGTCAACACACGCGCGCCGCTGTTGCTGGCCCAGGCCGCCTACCCGGCGCTGAAAACCACGCGCGGCACCGTGCTGTTCATCACCTCGATCTCGGGCAGCCATGCCACGCCGCCGCTGGGCGCCTACAGCGCCAGCAAAGCCGCCGCGCTCATGCTGATGCGCCAGATGGCCGCCGAGTGGGGCCCCGAGGGCATTCGCGTGAACGCGCTCTCGCCCGGGCTGACGCTCACGCCGGGCACGGCGGCAGCCTATACCGACCCCGAGGCCCGCACGCTGCGCGAAGCGCGCGTGCCCCTGCGCCGGCTGGCCGAAGCCGATGACATGGCGAGCGTGGCCGCCTTCCTGCTGGGCCCCGACGCGGCCTACGTGCATGGCGCCGAATTGCTGGTGGACGGTGGCCTGGCGCACACGCTCATGGGCTCGCTGCCCATGGGCGGCTGGGGCCGGCCCGCTGCCGGCTGAAACGCCCGCGGGCCCGGCAACCGGCGCGCGCTGCAACGCGGCCGGCGTCCAGAGCCCTGCTGGCCCGCGGGTCATCGCGGCAGGCCCCGTCCCCACCAGGCGGGCCTGCGCGCGACCGCGGGCTCAGAAGGCGTGGCGTACGCCCACGTGCACGGCATCGCTGTTGCCCCCGTCGCCGAGACCGGCCTGCGACGTCGCGCCCGTTAGCGCATAGCCTGCGCCGTTGCGGTTCTTCACCTTGCCGTAGTCCGCATACAGCGTGGTGCGCTTGGACAGGGCATAAAGGTAGGCCACGCCGAACTGCGTGGCGTCGCGGTTCAGCGGGCCGCGGTCATCCACCTTGACAACCTGCGCGAGCACCGTGCTGGACCCGAACGGTACCGCCACGCCCAGCGAGGCGCTTCGGTCGTCCTGCCCGGCGTAGTAGCCCACGGTCGGAATGCCCGCCAACTGCACATTGCCATCGAGTGCCGCATGCACGGCCGGGCTGAGGTCGGCGCCGGGGTTCTTGAATGTCGCAAACGAGCCGAACAGCTTGAAGCCGCCGAAGTTGTAGGCCAGGCTGGAGTTGAGCCAGCGCACCGTGCTCAGGTCCGTGGGATGGCGCAAGGTGGTGTACGCCACCGCGCCGCTGAGCGCCTGGCCGGAATAGAACAACGCGACGGCGGCCTGGTTGGCGGCCTGGGTGCCGCCCGTGGCACTGGTGCGCTCGCCGAAGGAGTACGAGAACTTGCCGATGAATCCGGACAACGACGGCGACTGATACCAGACCGTGTTGTTCGCGCGGCCTGTGGCCGGCTGGATGCCCTGCAGGTTGCCGGCGCCCCCCAAACCGAAGGCATCGCCCACGGCCTGCGCCTCGGAGCTGATCGTGGTCACCGTGCGGCCCAGCCGCACCTCGCCGAAGTCGCCCGTGAGGCTGACCAGGGAACCCCGGCCGAAGAACTTGGCACCTGCGCCCTGGTTCTGCCCCGAGCCACCCGTGTCGGAGTTGATGCCCGCCTCCAGCCAGAAGTTGGCACGCAGCCCGCCGCCCAGGTCTTCGGAGCCCCGGAAACCGAACCGCGATCCATTCATGTGCCCGCTGTCCAGCTTGGTGATGCGCCCGCCTGCGCCGGAGGCATAGGCGATGCTGGTGTCGATCAGTCCATAAAGGGTCACGCTGGATGCGGCGGCGGCCATGCCGCCCGCAGGCGTGGTGATCTGGCGCAGTTCTTCTTTCTGCGCCTGTTGCGCCCACGCCGGCGCTTGGCCACAGGCCCAGGCGGCCATGGCGCCCACTAGCACGCGTGATGGCGTGCCCTGGATGCCCCGGCGAATACGGCCGGCTGTTTTGTTGAATATTTCCGACATCGAATGTCTCCTCACGCAGCAATATGAATCGCCACCCGCCAGGGTTGGCACATGACCGGACACCCACAGCAAAACCATTAATTACCTGTCGACCGGTTAAAAAATGGTAAGAAAAAATCCTATTAATTTCAATGACCTACATAGCAATTGCAGGGTATGCACCGATCGATTACGGGTATTCACCGACCATCAAAGAAACCCATCCGGAAATTCAAAAAATCCAGCGCCAATGGCCCGGATTATTCATCCAGGCCATTATTGAAGCCCAACGAAAATCAGGCGTTGAAATTATCCATCGGGTAATCCAGACAGCAGTGCATACCATGCATCCGCCGGCTTGTGCGCGCCCACAGGCATGCGCACGCCGAAGCGCTGCGCATCGGTGCCCGGGGCGGCGGGCGCCTCGCGAATCCAGTCGTAGACCACGGTGCGGGCCGCCACGCGCCATTGGCCCGCGCGGCGCTCGAAGCGGTCGATGTAGCGGCCGCACAGAAAGGTCTCGGTGGCCTCCCCCTGGGCGCTGGTACCCGTCTGAAAGGCCTGGAAGTAGCTTTCGGCCGCGGCCTGCTCGCCCCGCAGTTCGATCGCGATATTGCCCAGCAGGTGCACCATCCGGCCGCCCCCCGGCAGCTTGTCCAGGGCCCAGTCGATGAATCCCTCCGCACTGCCCTGGTAGGGGCCGTGGCGGTCAGTAGCGTCGGGCCAGTAGGCACTGCGCAGGGCCTCCGCATCGCAGCGGTCGATGCCCCGGCTGTAGCGGTACAGGCACTCGCGGATGGCATCCTTGTCGGCCAGGGCTTGCCACCCGGCCTCCAGCGCCGTCAGGCGCGCTTCAATGGGTGCCATGGGAGTCCCCTAGCGCGGGAGCGCGCACGGCGATCACAGCATCCAGGCAGGCGGCGCCCTGCACACGCACCACCAGCGGGTTGATGTCGATGCTCTCGATCTGATCGGCATGCGAGAAGGCGAACTCCGACAGCCTGCACAGCGCGTCGGCCAGGGCCTGTTCGTCGTACTGCGGGCCGCCGCGCCAGCCGCGCAGCAACTGTGTGGAGCGCACGCGCTCCATCAGCGCCCGGGCCCGCTGCGGCGTGAGCGGTGCCGACGCGAAGGCCACGTCCTTGAACAGCTCCACGGCCGTGCCGCCCGAGCCAAACATCACCATGGGTCCGAAGGTCGGGTCCCGGTGGATGCCGGCGATCAGTTCCACGCCCCCCTTGAGCATGGGCGCCACCAACACGCCATCGAGCCGGGCATCGGGCCGGGCCGATTGCGCGCGCTGCATCAGCGCGGCAAAGCCTTCGGCCACCGCCTGCGCGTCTGGCAGGTTCAGCAGCACGCCGCCCACTTCGGTCTTGTGCACGATGTCGGGCGAGACGATCTTGGCCACCACGGGGTAGCCCATGGCGGAGGCCGCCTCGGCAGCCTCCGTGGCGCTGCGGCAGATCCGCTCGGGCAGCACGGGCAGGCCCGCGGCCGCCAGCGCACGCTTGGCGCCGTCTTCGGTGGCCACGTTCCCCAGTGGTGCGGAAGGCCCGGTCGGCGGGGGCGGCAGGTGCAGGGTACTCCGGCGCTTGTGCACGTGGGCCAGCGCCGCCACGGCCTGCACGGCGCGCGACGGGTCTTCGAACACGGCGATGCCGTGCTGTTCCAGCGTCGCATTCACCTCGGGACGCGAGAGCATGACGAGCACCAGCAGCCGGTGCGGATGGCGCTGCTTGAGCGCGATCAGCTCGGCCTGCGTGGCCGCGAAGCGCTGTGGCGACAGGCCCACATGCGCCAGGTAGGCGAACACGGTGCCGTAGCCGGCCTGGTCCAGCATCAGTGCCACGGTGCGCGGCACGCCCTGCGGCACGGCGGTCACCTGCGCCGTCATGTCCAGCGGGTTGCTGCCACGGCGAACGGCAGCAGCTCCAGCGCCGCGGCCCGCGCGGCGGCCGGCAGCGGCGACAGCTGCAGCCCGCGCTCGCCCGCGTCGTCGGCCATCAGGATGCCGATGCCACCCGAGCCGGTGACCACGCCGACATCGGTGTTCTGCGGCAGCCGGCCCGTGGTGGAGTGCAGGTAGGCGATGTCGAGCATCTCCTCGATTGAAGCGGCGCGCCAGGCGCCGCACTCCTCGAACACCGTGGCGTACACCGCGTCGTCGCCGGCCAGCGAGCCGGTGTGCGTGGATGCGGCGGCCGCGCCCAGTTCCGTGCGCCCCACTTTCATGATGACCACGGGCTTGCCGGCATGCGCGGCCTTGAGCAAAGCGGCGCGCAGGCGATCGCCATCGCGGCAGGACTCGAGCGCCGCGCAGATGACGCGCGTATCGGGGTCGTCCACGAGGTAGTCGATGCACTCGGCGACATCCACGTCCGCCTCGTTGCCCGTGGCCACGATCTTGCTGAAGCCCAGGCCGCGCAGCGATGCCGCGCCGTAGGCGGCCGAGCCGAAGGCCCCGCTCTGGGTGGCCAGGGCGATGGGGCCGGGGCGCGGCTTTAAGCCATTGAGCGCCGTGGAGAAGGTGGCAAAGAAGCGCGTGGGCACGTTCAGCAGACCCAGGGAGTTGGGGCCGACCATGCGCACCCCGGCATCGCGGCACAGGCCCACGATGCGGTCCTGCAGCGCGCGTCCCTCGGCGTCCACCTCGGCAAACCCGGCCGTGAGCACCTGGATGGCCTTCACGCCCTTGGCGATGCTGTCACGCACCGCCGCCTCCACGCCCGCCACGGGCACGCAGATGATGGCGTGGTCCACCGGGTGCGGGATGTCGCGCACGCTGGCGTAGGCCGGCAGGCCCTGGATGGCGTCGCCGCTGCGGTTGACGGGGTACAGCGGCGCCTCGAAGCCCCCTTCGAGCATGAAACGCAGCGGCCTGCCGCCGATGCGTTCGGGGTCCGACGAGGCGCCCACCAGGGCGACCGACGTGGGGTGGAACAGCGGGTGCAACGAATGCATGGGAAAGCGTCCTTCTGTACGGGGGTCTCTGTCTGGTCGGTTCGGAAGGCTGGCGTGGCCGGGCGGCTCATTGCAGCGCGGGCCGCGCCAGGCGGTCCAGGTGCGCGAAGCGATCGCCCCACTGCAGGCTGCAGGCCAGCGCGTGCATGGCCAGACGCGCCGCGGGCAGTTCGCGCGACATGCCGATGCCCCCGTGCAGCTGGATCGCGGACTCGGCCACCTGGCGCCCCGTGACCGACAGGTAGAGCTTGACCAGTGCGATGTCGCGCGGCGAGCCGCTGGCGGAGCCCTCACACAGGTCCAGCACCTGCCGGCGCACCATGCCGCGTACGTTCTCGTAGGCCACGTACATCTCCACCACGCGGTGGCGCAGCGCCTGGAACGTGGCCAGCGCCACGCCGAACTGCACGCGCGTGGTGAGGTACTCGATGGTCTGCTCGATCATCGCGCCGATAGCGCCCACGGTCTGGGCGCAGGCCAGCAGGCCACCGACCGCGCTGGCGCGCTCCACGCGGGTGCACACGTCCTCGCCCTGCGCCAGCACGCTGGACGCCGCCAGCGTGACGCCGGTCAGGGCGATGTCGGCCGTCTGACGCCCGTCGATGCCCAGCCAGGTACTGGCGTGGCCCGGCACCGCATCGCGCGGTGCCAGCACCAGCAGCGGCTGGCCATCGTCCTGTATGGCGACGAACACGAAGTGCGTGGCGGGCTCGGTCAGGTCGGCGCCATGCAGGCGGCCGTTGAGCGTGAGGCGATCGCCATCGCGCACGGCAGCCAGGGGCACCGGGCCCATGTCCAGCACGGGGCAGACCGAGGCCTCGCCCGCGGCCATGGCCCGCAGCACGTTGCTGGCGCCCGGCAGGCCGGCCAGCAGCAGGGGCACCACGGCGCAGCGCGCGGCCAGGGGCTGCG
>NZ_BAAJYT010000049.1:0-22029 GCF_057541515.1 Acidovorax sp. KNOB132 | reverse complement strand
CACGGCGGCGTCGCTGGCGCTGCGCTGGATCGGGTTCGCCGAAACGCGCCTGCTGCCCACGCGGCGGCCGGTGCACTGGCGGTTCATTCCCGCGCTGAATCCGGACGGCATGCTCGCCAAGCCCGCCACCCGGGTGAATGCGCGCGGCGTGGACCTGAACCGCAACTTCCCCACCCCCAACTGGGAGCGCGACGCACCCATCTACTGGGAAAAGCGCACCCGCCGCGACCCCCGCCGCTGGCCCGGCCCCGCGGCGCTGTCCGAGCCCGAATCGCAGTTCCTGCACACGCAGATGGCGCAGTTCGAGCCCGATCTGGTGGTCAGCATCCATGCGCCCTACGGCGTGCTCGACTTCGACGGCCCGCAGCCGCCGCCCAGCCGGCTGGGGCGCCTGCGGCTGGACCAGCTGGGCATCTTCCCGGGCTCGCTCGGGCACTACGGCAGCGTGCACCTGGGGCTGCCCGTGGTCACCATCGAGCTGCAGCACGAGCTGCGCATGCCGCAGGACGACGAGGTGCGCGTGATGTGGCGCGACCTGCTGCGCTGGATGGACGAGCACCTGGCCGTCGTGGACGGCCAGGCATCACCGCAAAAATAGCCTCCAGCGCAGATTCGACTAGGGCATTATGCTATTAAAAATGTAGCGGCCGATGCCAGGGCCTGCGCATCGGACTGCACCGCGCCGGGCGGGCCGCCCTTGCCCCACAGGGCGCCGCCCCAGGGCATGGCCAGGAACTGCGCGCACAGCCGCACCGAATCGATCATGGGCTGCGCCTTGGCGCGGTCGCCGCTGGTGGTGACGAGCCGCAGCGTCTTGGCCGCCATGGGCTCCTTGAACGGCTGGCCCGGAATGCGCATCCAGCCGCTCCAGTGGTCCAGGTAGGTCTTGAGCGGCGAGGGAATGCTGTACCAGTACACGGGCGCGACGAACACGATGTCGGTCGCGGCGAGCGTGGCCTCCAGCAGCGTCTTCATGTCGCCGGTGGGGGCGGGGTACTCGCCGGTGGTGTGGCGCCGGTCCACGAAGGGCGGCAGCTCCATCCGCGCGAGGTTCAGCCAGGTCTGAACGGTGTCCGCCGGCAGGGCCGCGGCAGCCTGCCGCGCCAGCCATTCGGTGTTGCCGACATGGCCGGGCTCGCGGGTGGAGGTGGTGAGGAACAGGGTGTGGGAAGGCATGCCCGGCATGGTAGCGCCGGCCGGATTCGCCGCCCCCCGGTCAGGCCGCGACCGGGGCGGACGCGGCGGCACCCGCGGCCACGCCCTGGCCCAGGAAGCCGAAGGCCATGGCCGGCCGCTCGCCGCTGATCAGCTCGGCCACCGCCTTGCCGGAGCCCGCGCCGTGCGTCCAGCCCAGCGTGCCGTGGCCCGCGTTGACCCACAGCTTGCCCACGCGCGTGCGGCCGATGAACGGAATGTTGGTGGGCGTGGCCGGGCGCAGGCCGGTCCAGTACTGCGGGTTGCCGCCTTCCTCGGGCGTGCGGGTGTCGCACACGCCGGGCAGGATGGCCTCGATGCGGCGCGACAGCATGTGGCAGCGCGCCCGCGCCAGGGGGCTGTCCAGCGACAGGTCGTAGCCGCCCAGCTCGATAGTGCCGGCCACGCGCAGCACGTTGCCCAGGCGGCTCATGGCGATCTTCTTGCCGTCGTCGATGGTCGAGACCAGCGGCGCGCCCTCGGGCTTGAGCAGCGGGAAGGTCGCGCTGTAGCCCTTGCCGGGGTAGATCGGCAGGTCCACGCCCACGGTGCGCAGCAGCGGGGCGCTGTAGGTGCCGCAGGCGACGACGATCGCATCGGCGGTGAGGTTCTGGTCTTTCTGGCCTCCAGCGCTGGTGCTGCGTGCGCGGACAGCTACTGATTCGATAGCGCCGCCGGCCTGGTTCAGGCGCACCACGTCGTGGCCGTAGAGGAACTGCACGCCGCGCTCGGCGCAGCGGCGCGCGAGCTCCTGCGTGAACAGGCGGGCGTCGCCGCTTTCGTCGGTGCTGGTGTAGGTGCCGCCGGTGATGTGATCGCCGTAGGCGCGGAAGGCCGGCTCGATCTGCAGCAGCTCGTCGCGGCTGACCAGGCGGCGCTGCACGCCGTGCCGGCGCATCACCTCGACCGCGTGGCCGGCGGCGTCGAACGATTTCTGGTCGGTGTAGAAGTGGGCGATGCCGCGCTCCAGCCGGTGGTATTCGATGCCGGTGGCACGCACCACGTCCTTCAGGGCGGCGTGGCTGTAGGCGCCCAGGGCCACGATCTGCTGCACGTTGCGCTCGAACGCCGCATCGTTGCACTGCGCGAGGAATTTCAGGCCCCAGCGCCACTGGTCCCAGTCGAGCTGCGGGCGAAACAGCAGAGGTGCTTCCTTGTCGAACATCCACTTGAGCGCCTTGAGCGGCGCATCGCGGTTGGCCCAGGGCTCGCAGTAGCTCACCGAGATCTGCCCCGCGTTGGCGAAGCTGGTCTCCAGCGCCGCGCCGGGCTGGCGGTCCACGACGGTGACTTCATGGCCGCGCTCGAGCAGATGCCAGGCGGTGCTGATGCCGATGATGCCGGCGCCCAGGACGATGGTTTTCATGGGCCGGAGTGTGGATCGCGTTGCGGCGAATTAAAAGCAAAATTAAACTTCATCCAAATTCATCAGAACCTCTAATGCACGCACGCCCATGAGCAGCTTCGATCCCGCCGCACTGGAATGCCTGGCCGCCATCGTGGAGGAGGGCGGCTTCGAGCGCGCCGCCCAGCGCCTGAACGTCACGCAGTCGGCCGTCTCCCAGCGGCTGCGCGCCCTGGAGGCGCAGGTGGGCTCGGTGCTCATCGTGCGCAGCCGGCCGCTCAAGCCCACCACCGCCGGCCAGCTGCTGCTCAAGCACACCAAGCAGCTGCGCCTGCTGCGCGCCGACCTGGAGCGCGACCTTCAGGAACTCGCCCCGAGCGCCCCCGGCGGCGCGCGCGAGGACGAGCGCATCTCGATTGCCATCAACGCCGACAGCATCGCCACCTGGGCGCTGGAGGCGCTGCACGATCTGGTGCGCCAGCGCCTGCCCGTCGAGATCATCGTGGATGATCAGGATTTCACGCAGGAGTGGCTGCGCTCGGGCCAGGTGCTGGGCTGCGTCACCACGCTCAAGCAGGCGCTGCGCGGCTGCAAGGTCGTGCCGCTCGGGGCCATGCATTACGTGGCCGTGGCCTCGCCGGCGCTCGCGGCGCGCTACCTGCCACACGGGCTCACGCCGCACAACTTCCGCGACGTGCCGTTCCTGTCGTTCAACCGCAAGGACGACATGCAGGCCGAGTTCGTGATGCGCGCCTTCGGCCTCAAGCGCGTGGCGCTGCACCACCTGTTCGTGCCCAGCTCCGAAGGCCAGGTGCGCGCCGCCACCGCCGGCTGGGGCGCGGGCGTGGTGCCCGAATTGCTGGTGCGCGGGGCGCTGGCCGACGGCAGCCTGGTGGACCTGGCGCCCGGCCATTCGCTGCCGATCCAGCTGTACTGGCACTGCTGGAACCTCGAATCGGAGGTGCTGGATGCGCTGTCCGAGGCGCTGACCCGCACCGCGGCCCGCATGCTGGCGGTGTAGGCCCGGGGCTGTCCCGGTACCGGGGGCCGCGGCCGGTCGCTAAGATGCGCCGCATGAACACGCCCCCGTCCCGCCCCTCCTTCAAGGCGCAAATGCACCAGGCACGGGAAGAGGCCATCGTGGCGGCTGCGGGCCGCCTGCTCGGCGAAAAGGGCTTCGAGGCCATGACGCTGGACGACGTGGCCGCCGAAGTGGGCGTGGCCAAGGCCAGCCTGTACAAGCACTTCGCCGGCAAGGACGACTTGTGCGCCGCCGCCATGGTGCATGCCGTGGACCGGCTGCAAGGGTTTTTGCAGAGCGTGCCGCCCGGCCAGTCCGCCATCGAGCGCCTGCAGGCGCTGCTGCGCTGGATGCTGTCGCTGCAGCTGACCGACGAGATGCCCCTGCTGCTGAGCCGCAATTCCGGCCTGGCCGGGCCGCTGCGCGACTGCGAGCGCTACCAGGCGTCGCTGCAGACCGCCAGCGCGCGGATCACCACCTGGATCGTGGAAGCCCAGGAGGCCGGCCAGCTGAACGCCCAATGGCCGCCCGACGTGGTGCTGTGGGCGCTGCTGGCCCGTTCGGCCGACCCGCTGCCGGCCATGCTGCGCGCCACCGGCCGGTACACCGATGCGCGCATCCTCGACTGGGCGGTGGAAACGTGCTTCGGCGGCCTGGCCGCGCAAGGGGTCAGCGCACCAGCAGCACCGGCACCTGGCTGTTCGCCAGCACCTGGGTACTGACCGAGCCCATCACCAGCTTGCCGAGCGCGCCGTGGCCGTGCGAGCCCATCACGAGCAGGTCGAACTTTCCGGTGTCCGCCACCTTGCCGAGGGTTTCGCCGATGGGGCCGGTCTTCACAATCCGCTGGGCGACCACCCCGTGGCGGGCGAGGAACTTGACCACCGGGCCGATGATTTTCTCGGCCTCTTCGGCGTGGTATTTTTCGACGGTTTCCTTGCCCAGGGCCGCGCGGGCGCGGGGCGGCAGGGCGGGCTGCACGGTCACCACGGTGTAATCGTGCGTGCCGGCCAGTAGTTCCTCGTGGGTGGCGAGGTAGGCGAGCATTTTCTTGGTGTACGGGCTGCCGTCGACGGCGAGGAGGATGTTCATGAAGACGTCTCCGAAAGAGAAGGGACCAGACTAATCTGCGCGTGCGCCTGTTGTCTTGACCTGCGTCATCTTTGTATGCCCTGCGCGGCGAAAGCGCCGGCGTGGAAGCCGGCACCTGCGAACGATCATACGGTGGCGGTGAAATGCGGCGAGAAGGTGTCCTGCTCGCCCTTGCGGGCATAGCCCAGGGGGTTGGCCACCACGCGGCAGCGCCAGGGCGTGCCATCGGCCCGCGCGCCCTGCACCGTGTAGTCGCTCGGCGAATGCAGGTGGCCGTGCATCCACAGCTGGGCATGGGGCAGCAGATCGTCCAGCGCATTGCAGAACCCCGCGGTGCCGGGAATCAGCCCGTAGCGCGGGTCGGCGCTTTTCAGGCTCGGGGCGAAGTGCGTCACGGCCACGGTGGGACCGTCGAACGGGCGCGCGAGCGCGTCGCGCAGCCAGGCCTGGCAGGCCAGGGACTGCTCGCGCATCGGCTCGGCCAGGAAGGGCTCGCCGCTGCGGGTGCCGCCAGTCTTGCGCAGGTAGAAGTTGGCGGCGCGAAAGGCCTTCTCGCGCTGGCGCAGGCGGCGCGCGAGGTCGGTGCTGCCCTCGTCCTCGGCCAGCGCGTCGAAGTCGCTCCAGAGGGTGGTGCCGACGAAGCGCACGCCCTCCAGCACCACGCTTTCGCGTTCCAGCCAGATCAGGCCCAGGCGGTCGCACACCTGGCGCAGGCGCTGCTGGGCGGCGTCGAAATCCTGCATGTCGTATTCATGGTTGCCGGGCACGAACAGCACGGGGGTCGGCCAGCCGGCGAACTGCGGCAGCGGGGAAAAGCGCGCCAGCCCGAAGTCGTCGTCGGCCAGCTGCGAGCCGGATTGGTAGGAGCCGATGTCGCCGGCCAGCACGAGCACGTCGGCGCCCGGGGCGGGGCTGGGGGCGAAGGCGGGGTGGGCTTCCAGGTGCAGATCGGACAGCAGTTGAATCTTCATGCGCCGATTGTGGAGGCTGGCACGGTGCCGCCGTCAGGCCACGGGAGGGCGCCGGGCCGTGGGCAGGGCCGAGCGCGCCATCGCGCCCCGCAGCCAGCGGTGGGCCGCATCGTGCAGGCGGCGGCGGTGCCACAGCGCATCGACATGCACCGTGGGCAGCGGCATGGGCAGCGGGCGCCACACCAGTTCGCCGGCGATGCTGGCCACGCCCACGAAGTGGCGCGGCAGCACGGTGAGCAGGTCGGTGGTGGTCACCACGCGCCCAGCGGTGAAGAACTGGTTCACCGTGAGCACGATGCGCCGCTCGCGGCCCAGCGCGGTGAGCGCCTCGTCGATGAAGCCGTAGGGTTTGCCGGAAAAGCTCACCAGCAGGTGGCGCGCGCTGCAGTACAGATCGAGCGTCATCGGCACCTGGGCGAGCGGGTGGCCGTGGCGCATCACGCACACGTATTCGCCATCGTACAGGCGCACGCTTTCGAAGGCCACCACGCTGTCGGTCTGGGCGCGCGCGGTCAGGTCGGCCATCACCGCGGGGAAGTAGCCCACGGCCATGTCGGCGGATTCGTCGTCCAGCATGCTGCGCGGGTCGCGCGTGGTGAGCGGCACCACGCGCACGGACACTCCGGGCGCCTCGCGCTCGATGATCTCCACCAGCGGCGGGATCAGCGTGGCGCCCGTGGCGTCGGCCATGGCCAGCACGAACGTAGAACTGGCGGTGGCAGGGTCGAAATCCCCCGGCGCCAGCGACTGTTGCAATTGCGCCAAGGCCTGCCGCACCGGCGGCCACAGCGTGAGCGCCCGGGGCGTGGGCTGCACGCCCTGCCCGCTGCGCACCACCAGGTCGTCGCCCAGCACCTCGCGCAGGCGCCGCAGCGCGTTGCTCACGGCCGGCTGGGTGAGCGACAGCTTGTGCGCCGCACGGGTGAGGTTGCGCTCGGTCATCACCTCATCGAACACGCGCAGCAGGTTCAGGTCAAGCGAGCGGAAGTTGAGAGGCAGCATGTTGAACCATCACTTCAGTGAATGACTGAGATTCAAAATATAAAGTGGAACAGCCATGGGGTAAACCCTAAGATTCACCCATTCGCCCGGCAATTTCGCCAAAAGCGTCTGAAAAGGGTCCTCATCATGGCAAATTTTGTACACATCGAATACCGCACCGAACACCCCGGCGTGCAGCGCGCAGAGCGCTTCGCCGCTTCCCTGAAGGGCGCTGCCGCCAGCCTGGACGGCGCACGGGGCGCATCCTCCCTCCTGCTGGCCGCCGTCGTGGCCGCCGTGCTGGTGGTCGCCAACCAAGTGGTCGACACCCGCGCCGAAGGCCACATGCTGGCCGCCTGGATGGTCATGTGGGTGATCGCCTTCGCCGCGCTGGCCCTGCTGGCCGGTCCCGCCCGCCGCGCCAGCGCTGTGTTGCGCTCCGGCTACAAGGCCTGGGCCGAAGCCCGCCGCCGTGAAGCCGAAGACGAAAAGACCTGGAACGCCGCACTGTACGACGCCCGCATCATGGCAGACCTGAGCCGTGCCATGAACGGCATCGCGGTGGACAACATCCGCCGCTACTACTGAGATCGGCGGCCGGACCGGCCGCGAAGTCTCCCCATCAAGGGCGCCTCACTAGGCGCCCTTTTTCTTTTTCATGGCGCGCCGGGTACGGGATCCTCACCCCCTGCCAGCCACCGCTGGCGCCAGCGCTCCAGGCCGTAATAGATGACAGGGGTGGTGTACAGCGTGAGCAACTGGCTGACCGCCAGCCCCCCCATGATGGCCAGGCCCAGCGGCCGGCGCAGCTCGGAGCCTTCGCCCGTGCCGAGCACCAGGGGCAGCGCGCCGAGCAGGCCTGCCAGATTGGTCATCAGGATCGGGCGCAGCCGCAATGCCGCCGCACGGCGGATCGCCTGCTGCGGCGGCAACCCCTCGCGGCGCTGGGCGTCGAGCGCGAAGTCGATCATCAGGATGGCGTTCTTCATGACCACGCCGATGAGCAGAAACAGCCCCAGCAGCGCCATGAGGCTGAACGGGGTGTTGGTCAGCCACAACGCCAGCAGCGCGCCAACGCCCGCCGGCGGGACGGTGGAGAGGATCGTGAGCGGGTGCACCAGGCTCTCGTACAGCACCCCCAGCACCAGGTACACGGCCAGCACCACGCCCAGGATGAGCCAGGGCTGCGAGCGCACCGCGCTGGACCGTGCCGCGTCTTCCCCGGACGGTGCCAGGTGCACCGAGGCGGGCAGCATGACGCGCGCCATCACGGCGTTGAGTGCACGCTGGCCCTGCTCCTGCGTCACGCCGGGGGCGAGGCTGTAGCCGATGTACATCGACGCGAACAGCGCGTCGTGCCACACCTGGTCCTCGGCCAGCCCGTAGCGCCATGTGGCAAAGGCCGTGAGCGGCACGCGCGATCCGTTCGGGGTGAGCACCTGCATCTGCGCCAGCGATTGCGGCTGCGAGGTGAAGCGCGGGTCCACCTCCATCACCACGCGGTACTGGTTGAGCCGGTCGTAGAGCGTGGTCACCTGGCGCTGGGCGTAGGAGTTGTTCAGTACGGACGCCACGGCCTGCATGTCCACCCCCAGCCGCTGCGCGGCCTCGCGGTCGATGTCCATCACCACCTGCTGCGCGCCGCCGTCGCTCACGGCCTGCACGTCGGTGAATTCCGGTGCCTCGCCCATGGCCAGCGACACCTTCCGGGCCCAGGTGCGCAGCGAGCGCACTTCGCCCGAGCGCAGGATGACGGCCGTATCGGCCTCGCCGAACGACACGCCGCCGATCTGGATGTCCTGCTCGATGCTGGGGCTCAGCACCCCGCCCGGCACGGCTGGCGCCTTCTCGCGAAGCCGGTTGACCACGGCTTGCGTCGGCTCGCCGCCACGCTCCGCCAGGGGTTTGAGGCTGACGATGAAAAAACTGTTGGCGATGCTGCCGCTGCCGCCGCTGGTGCCGGCCACGTGGGCCACGGCCGGGTCGGCCAGCAGCAGGCGGCGGTAGGCCTCGATCTTGGGCTGCATGACCTGGAACGAAAAGCCATCGTCGCCGCGGATGAAAGCGTGGACGATGCCGGTGTCCTGACGCGGCATCATGATCTTGGGCAGCGACTGGTAAAGCCACACGTTCACGCCCACCACGGCCAGGAAGGCGAGCAGCACCACGAAGCTGTGGCGCAGCGCCCAGCCCAGGCTGCGGTCGTAGCCGTGGCGCAGGTCGGCCAGCATCGCGGCGCTGGCGGCCCCCACGCGAGCGGTCCAGGCATGCCGCGCCTGTGTCTGGCGTGCGCTGCGCAGCCCGCGCAGCCCATAGGCGCACAGCACAGGCGTAAGCGTCAGGGACACCACCAGCGAGATCACCACCGCCGCCGCCAGCGTGATGGAGAACTCGCGGAACAGCCGCTGCACCACGCCGCCCATGAACAGGATCGAGACAAAGACCACCACGAGGGCGAGGGTCATCGCGACCAGCGTGAAACCCACCTCGCCCGCGCCGCGCAGTGCGGCGCGCAACGGCGTCATGCCGCGTTCGATGTAGCGCTCCACGTTTTCCAGCACTACGATCGCGTCGTCCACCACCAGGCCGGCCGCCACGATGAGGGCCATGAGCGACAGGTTGTTGAGCGAAAAGCCCGCCAGGTACATCACCGTGAACGTGCCGATGAGCGACACCGGGATCGCCACGGTGGGAATGAGCGCCGTGCGCAGCCGCCCGAGGAAGGCCGCCACCACGGCCACCACCAGCGCCACCGAGAGCGCGAGCGTGAGATGCGCCTCGCGCAGCGTGGCCCGGATGCCCTGCGAACGCTCGACGACGATGTCCAGCCGCGCGCTCGCAGGCACCAGCGTGCGCAGGTAGGGCAGCTGGGCGCGGATCGCGTCCACGGTCGCCACCGTATTGGCGCCGGGCTGGCGCCGCACCTGCAGGATGACGGCATCGCGCTCGTTGTGAAAGCCGCTGCTGTAGCGGTTCTCGGTGGAGTCGGTCACCCGCGCCACGTCGGACAGGCGCACTGGCGCGTTCTCGGCCCAGCGCACCACGAGCGACGTGTAGTCGGCCGCGCGGGCCGGCGCGCCATCCAGCGCCAGGGGCCAGTGGCGGGCGCCTTCTTCCACCGCGCCCAGGGGCTGCACCGAGCCGGCCCGCACGATGGCCGACCGCACCTCGTCCAGCGACAGCCCCTGGTGCGCCAGGGCGCCCGGATCGAGCTGCACCCGCACCGCCGGCAGCGAGGCGCCCCCGACCGAGACATCGGACACACCCGGCACCTGCGCGATCTTCTGCGCCAGGATCGTGGAGGCGGCGTCGTACAGCGCCGAGGGCGCGAGGTCCGGCGACGACAGCGCCAGCACCACGATGGGCCGCTGGGACGACTGGATCTTGCGGAAGGTCGGGTTGCCCTTCATGCCCGCCGGCAACTGGCTGCGCACTGCGTTGATCGCCGCCTGCACGTCGCGCGCGGCCGCATCCAGGTCGCGGCCCAGCACAAATTCGAGCTTCACCTCCGTCGTGCCCTGGTTGCTGCTGGACGAGATGGCCGCCACGCCGGCAATCGCACCGAGGGCGCGCTCCAGCGGGGCGGCCACGGTGGCGGCCATGCTTTCGGGGCTGCCGCCGGGCAGGCTGGCGCTCACGCGGATGACGGGGTAGTCCACCTGCGGCAGCGCCGCCACCGGCAGCAGCCGCCAGGCCAGCAGGCCCATCAGCACCAGCGCCAGCGACAGCAGCGAGGTGGCCACCGGGCGGCGGATGCACAGGCGCGCCAGGTTCATGGCCCGCTGCCCGCCGTGCCGTCCTGCCAGGCCGCACGGCGGCGGGAAAGCCGCTGGCCCAGCCGGTCGAAATACAGATACACCACGGGGGTGGTGAAGAGCGTGAGCACTTGGCTGACCACCAGCCCGCCCACCATCACGATGCCCAGCGGCTGGCGCAACTCCGCGCCCGAGCCCTGTGCGAGCATGAGGGGCAACGCGCCCACCAGGGCGGCCAGCGTCGTCATGAGGATGGGGCGCAGGCGCAGCAGCGCTGCACGCCGGATGGCCTCGTGCGCGGGCAGCCCGAGGCGGCGCTGCGCATCCAGGGCGAAGTCCACCATCATGATCCCGTTCTTCTTCACCAGGCCGATGAGCAGCACGATGCCGATCACCGCGATCAGGTCCAGCGGGCGGCCGCTGACGAGCAGGGCCAGCAGCGCGCCGACGGTGGCCGAGGGCAGCGTGGAGAGGATGGTGATGGGGTGGATGGTGCTTTCGTAAAGCACCCCGAGCACGATGTACATGGTGACCACCGCTGCCAACACCAGCCACAGCGTGTTGGACAGCGATGCTCGGAACGCCTCGGCCGCGCCCTGAAAGCGCGTCTCGATCTGGGGCGGCAGGCCGGTGGCCGCAAGCTCCCGTTCGATGGCCGCCACGGCCGCCCCGAGCGAGTGGCCCGCGCCCAGGTTGAACGACACCGTGGCCGCCGGAAACTGGCCTTGCTGCAGGACCTGCAGCGGCGCGGGCTGCTGGGTGATGCGCGCCACGGCCGCCAGCGGCACGCTGCGCCCGGACGGCGTGGACACGAACGTGGTCTGCAACGCATCCAGCCCGCGTGCGTGGCGCGGATCGACCTCCAGCACCACGCGGTACTGGCTGGCCTGGGTGAACAGCGTGGCGATCTGCCGCTGGGCGTAGGCGTTCTGCAAGGCGGTGGCGATGTCGGCCACGGTGAGGCCCAGGCGCGCAGCGGCGTCGCGGTCCACTTCCACATGCGCCTGCCGGCCCTGCTGCTGCAGGTCGCTGGCCACATCCGCCAGTTCGGCGCGGGCGCGCAACCGCTCCACCAGGCGTGGCACCCAGGTGTCGAGCAATGCCGGGTCCGGCGTGGTCAGGGTGAACAGGTACTGCGTGCGGCTCACACGGTCTTCGATGGAGAGTTCCTGCACCGGCTGGAACCAGGCCGTGATGCCGCCCACCTGGCGCGCGCGGGCGCGCAGGCTGTCCAGGATGGCGCGGGCACTGGCCTGCCGTTCTCCATGGGCGCGCAGGTTGATGAGCATGCGCCCGCTGGAGAGCGAGGCATTGCTGCCGTCCACCCCCACGAAGGACGAAAGGCTCGCCACGTCCGGCTCCTGCAGCAGTGCGTCGGCCAGCGCCTGCTGGCGCTGCGACACCACGGTGAACGAGCTGTCGGGCGCCACCTCGGTCACCACCTGGACCACCCCGCTGTCCTGCACCGGAAAGAATCCCTTGGGCACGGCCAGGTAGAGCAGGACGGTGAGGAC
Source organism: Acidovorax sp. KNOB132 (assembly GCF_057541515.1). NCBI lineage: Bacteria > Pseudomonadati > Pseudomonadota > Betaproteobacteria > Burkholderiales > Comamonadaceae > Acidovorax > Acidovorax sp. KNOB132. The sequence goes on along the minus strand of NZ_BAAJYT010000049.1, from coordinate 10,156 downwards.
CAACGTGGCCAGCATCGCCAGCATCGTCAGGCCCTGGTGCGCGAGCACCGCATCGATCGCGCGGCCATAGCGTTCGAGCACGCGGTCCATGAAGCCCGTGCCCTTGCCTTCGCCGGGCGGCGCGTGAAGGGGGGCCTTGAGCAGCCGGGCGCTCATCATCGGCGTGAGCGTGAGCGACACCAGCAGCGAGATTCCGATGGCCACGGCCAGCGTGAGTGCGAACTCGTGGAACAGCCGCCCGACCACGTCGCGCATGAACAGCAGCGGAATCAGCACGGCCACCAGCGACACGGTGAGCGAGACCAGGGTGAACCCGATCTCCGACGCGCCCTTGAGCGCCGCCTGCAGCGGCGGCAGGCCCTGCTCTCGGTGGCGCGCGATGTTCTCCAGCATGACGATGGCATCGTCCACCACGAAGCCCGTGGCGATGGTGAGCGCCATCAGGCTCAGGTTGTTGACCGAAAAGCCCAGCAGATACATCACGCCGAAGGTGCCCACCAGCGACAGCGGCACCACGACACCCGGAATGAAGGTGGCGGTGGCGCTGCGCAGGAACAGGAAGGTCACCAGCACGACCAGACCCACCGCGAACACCAGCTCGAGCTGCACGTCGCGCACCGAGGCGCGGATGCTCTGCGTGCGGTCGGTGAGCAGCGCCACGTCCACGGCGGCGGGCAGGGTGGCGGTGAGCTGGGGCAGCAGGGCACGCACCCGGTCGGCGACGTCGATCACGTTGGCACCCGGTTGCCGTTGCACGTTGAGCAGCACGGCCGGCTGCCGGTCGGCCCATGCGGCCAGAAAGCGATCTTCCGGGCCGGATTCGACGGTGGCCACGTCGCCCAGGCGGATCGGAGCGCCCGGCGGCGCAGTGCCCGTGCCGGCGACGGCCGGGTTGGACGCCACTGTGCCGGTGGGGGTGCGCCAGGCGACGATGAGCCGGCGGTAGGCGTCCGGCGAGGTGATCTGGTCGTTCGCGTCCAGTAAGGTGGTGCGGTACGGGCCGTCGAAGCTGCCCTTGGGTTGGTTGGCATTGGCGCCCGCGATCGCCCGGCGCACGTCTTCCATGCCCAGTTGCTGCGCCGCCAACGCCGTGGGGTTGACCCGCACCCGCAGGGCCGGGCGCTGACCGCCGGCCAGGCTTACCAGACCCACGCCCGACAGCTGCGCGAGCTTTTGCGCCATGCGCGTTTCCACGAGGTCATGCACCTCGTGCAGCGGCAGGCTCGCCGAGGTGATGGCCAGGGTGAGGATGGGCGCGTCGGCCGGGTTCACCTTGCGGTAGATCGGCGGTGCGGGCAGGTCGGCGGGCAGCAGGCTGGCCGCAGTGTTGAGCGCGGACTGCACGTTCTGCTCGCCCACGGCCAGGTCCGCGTCCAGCATGAACTGCAGCGTGATGACCGAGGCACCGCTGGAGCTGGTGGACGACATTTGCCGCAGGCCCGGGATCTGCCCGAGCCGGCGCTCCAGCGGCGCGGTGATGGCACGGGCCGTGACATCCGGGCTGGCGCCCGGGTGGAAGGTGAACACCTGGATGACGGGGTAGTCCACCTGCGGCAGCGCCGCTACCGGCAGCAGGCGCCAGGCGATCGCCCCTGCGATGAGCAGCGCCAGCATGAGCAGCAGCGTCGCCACCGGGCGCAGGATGAACGGGCGCGAAAGATTCATGGCGGCGGCGGTACCAGGGCGGCGGTGGTTCGGGCGTTGCGGGGCAGCGCCATCAGCGCGCCGTGCTGGCGGAGGTGGAGGCTGCCGCGGCCTGCGCTTTTGCGCGCTGCTGCAGCTGATGCGCGGTCTGAGGGGGCTCGCCAGCCACCACCTGCGCCACGTCGATGCCGTCCCGCAGGCGATCCAGCCCTTCCAGCACGACGGAATCGCCTTCGGCCAGGCCCTGGGTCACGACCAGGCGCTCGCCATCGCTGGCACCCAGCGCCACGCGGCGCAGCACGGCTTTACCGTCCCGCACGGTGTACACGTAGGGCCCCTGGCTGCCGTGCTGAACCGCATCCGCCGGCACAACGAGGGCATTCTCCAGCGTGCGCACTTTCAGCCGCACGTTGACGAACTGGTTGGGAAAAAGCGCGTCGTCGGCATTGTCGAACTGGGCCTTGAGCCGCAAGGTGCCGGTGGCCGTGTCGATCTGGTTGTCCAGGGTGGTCAGCCGCCCGGTTCCCAGCAGGGCGGCTTCGGCGCGGTCCCAAGCCTGCACCACCAGGGGCCGGGCATCGCGTGCGCCGGCACGTACGGCCGGCAGCTGGGTTTCGGGAATGGCGAACAGCACTGTGATGGGGTGCGTCTGCGTGATGGACACCAGGCCCTGGGCATCGGCCGTCGCGACCAGATTGCCCGCATCGACCCGCCGCATGCCCAGACGGCCGGCCACCGGGGCCTCGATCCGCGTGTACGACAACTGCAACTGGGCCTCCTGCACCTGGGCGCGCGCAGTCGCCAGGCTGCCGCGCAGTTGGGCCACCAGGGCTTCCTGGGTTTCCAGCTGCTGCCGCGCGATGGAGTCCTGCTGCAGCAGCGTGCGGTAGCGCGCCACGTCGCGCTCCGCGCTTTGCAGTTGCGCCTGCATCTGCTGCTGCAGGCCCTCGGCCTGTGCCAGCTTCACGCGGAAGGGTGCGGGGTCGATCTCGGCCAGCACCTGGCCACGCCGCACCTCCTGGCCCTCCTGGAACAGCACGCGCGCCAACTGGCCGTCCACGCGGCTGCGCACGGTCACGCTTTGCAGCGCAGTCACGGTGCCGATGGCCTTGATCTGCTCGTCCATGGCCTGCCGCTGCACACCCACGAGGCGCACCGGAATGGGTCCGCTCCAGGGACTGGGCCCCGTTTCCTGCAGCGCAGGTTGGCGCCATATGAGATACCACGCCACCCAGGCCAGCAACACCAGCACCACGCAGCCCAGCAGCCGCAGCCAGAGACGGCGTGTGGATGCCGCCGGCATCCGCTCAGAAACCATTTCAACCATGTCGGGCCCGTCGAGGGGAGAAGAGTGCCAGCGCCGCGGGCGCAGGAAGCCGGTGCGCAACCCGGCGAACCGGGAGTTGCAGCGGCATTGTCGGTCCCATGCGAAGACGGGGCGGTGGGGACGTGTGCGGTGCGATGCCCGGTCAGGGTTGGCCGCCTGCGAATTTAGCCGAAAGAACGGTCTAAATGATAATGACTTTTAATTGGAAGGTGATCTGTGCCACCACGAAAAAGCGCCCGGGCCGCTGTGCGGACCAGGCGCTTTACATCGAACGGCCATTCGGTGGCGTGGCGCCACCAAACCCCGTGCGCGAAGGGATCAGCCAGCCAGACGCTTTTCCAGCGCGGCCTTCGTGTCGAGCAATGCGGCAGGCAGGTGGTAGGCCAGTTGATCGAAATGGGCCGTGTGCAGCTTCAGCTCGTCGGCCCAGGCGGCGGCATCGATGCGGGTGACCGTGTCGAACTGGACCGGGGTGAATTCGATGCCCGTCCAGTTGATCTCGCCGTACTGGGGGGCGGTGCCGATCGGCGTGTCCTGACCGCTGGCCTGGCCTTCGATGCGGTCGATCATCCACTTGAGCACGCGCATGTTGTCGCCATAGCCGGGCCAGACGAACTTGCCATCGTCGCCCTTGCGGAACCAGTTGGTGGTGTAGATCTTCGGTTGTTGTGCGCCGGCGGCCGCGATTTTTTTCGCCCATGTTCAGCCAGTGCTGGAAGTAGTCGCTCATGTTGTAGCCCATGAAGGGCAGCATGGCGAACGGGTCGCGGCGCACCACGCCCTGCTGGCCGGCGGCAGCGGCCGTCGTCTCGGAGCCCATGGTGGCTGCCATGTAGACGCCTTCCGTCCAGTTGCGGGCTTCGGTCACCAGCGGCACGGTGGTGGAGCGGCGGCCGCCGAAGATGAACGCGTCGATCTTCACGCCCTTGGGGTCGTCCCAGGCTTCGTCGAGTGCGGGGTTGTTGGTGGCAGCCACGGTGAAGCGCGCGTTGGGGTGTGCGGCCTTGGCGCCGGTTTCCTTGGCGATCTGGGGCGTCCAGTCCTTGCCTTGCCAGTCGATCAGGTGGTCGGGCAGCTTGCCGGTGTCCTTTTCCATGCCTTCCCACCACACGTCGCCATCGTCGGTCAGCGCGACATTCGTGAAGATCACGTTCTTGTCCAGGCTGGCCATGCAGTTGGGGTTGGTGTGGTAGTTCGTGCCCGGGGCCACGCCGAAATAGCCGGCTTCGGGGTTGATGGCGCGCAGGCTGCCATCGGCCTGGGGCTTGATCCAGGCGATGTCGTCGCCGATGGTGGTGACCTTCCAGCCTTCGAACGCCTTGGGCGGAACCAGCATGGAGAAGTTGGTCTTGCCGCAGGCGCTCGGGAAGGCGGCGGCCACGTGGTACTTCTTGCCTTCGGGGTTCGAGACACCCAGGATCAGCATGTGCTCAGCCAGCCAGCCCTGGTCGCGGCCCATGGTGGAAGCGATGCGCAGCGCGAAGCACTTCTTGCCCAGCAGCGCGTTGCCGCCGTAGCCCGAGCCATACGACCAGATCTCGCGCGTTTCGGGGTAGTGCACGATGTACTTGGTCTTGTTGCAAGGCCAGGACACGTCCTTCTGGCCGGCCTGCAGCGGGGCGCCCACGGTGTGCACGCAGGGCACGAAGTCGCCTTCCATGCCCAGCACGTCGTACACGGCACGGCCCATGCGGGTCATGATCTTCATGTTCACGGCGACGTAGGGGCTGTCGGACAGTTCGATGCCCACGTGTGCGATGGGCGAGCCCAGCGGGCCCATGCTGAACGGCACCACGTACATGGTGCGGCCCTTCATGCAGCCGTCGAACAGCGGCTGCAGCGTGGCGCGCATCTCGGCCGGTGCCATCCAGTTGTTGGTGGGGCCGGCATCTTCCTTCTGGGCGGAGCAGATGTAGGTGCGGTCTTCCACGCGGGCCACGTCGCTCGGGTCAGACCAGGCAAGGTAGCTGCCAGGGCGCTTGGCGGGATTGAGTTTCTGGAACGTGCCGGCATCGACCAGTTGCTGGCAGAGGCGGTCGTACTCTTCCTGAGAGCCGTCGCACCAGTAGATGGCGTCGGGCTTGCAGAGGACGGCCATGTCGGCCACCCAGGCGAGCAGGCGGGCGTTTTTGACGTAGGCGGGGGCTTTGAGATCCAGGCCTTGAATGGTGGGTGCGTTCATCGGGAGCTTCCTGAAGTTGAAAAACAGTTTTTTCAAAGGAAGCTGCCGACGAGCGGCGCGACGTGGGGGCCTGCGCATGGGTCTTCTGAGCGCTGCCTTTGAAAAAACGGCTGGATGCTCAGTCGGCGGGCGGGGAGTGCGGCGAGAGCTGCAGGGTCCGCGGGTCGGCTGGGATGACGATTTTATGAATCCCACCCGCGCCTGTCTGTCAGACAGGCATTACTTTCATGCAAAAAAGGCATGAGGTTATGTGGGTGTTGAGCATGATCTGGACTGCCATGTCGCTGCCGGGACAAATCTGCCGGTTTTTCCGTAGTCGCCTGCTTGCGTGCCCTGCGGATTTCTCCGAAAGTTCAATTACCGCCCGGCAGGTAAAAAATGGATTGCAGTGTTTTGGCCGTGGCGAGATTCCATGCCACACAAGGAGATATATGGACTTCCAGACCTTGCAACTCGCGGTGCAGGACCGCATCGCCGTCGTGACGCTGAACCGGCCACCGGTCAATGCCCAGAACGCGGAGCTGCGTGCCGAGATCACGCAGGTATTCGATGAATTGTCGGATCGGGAGGACGTCTTGGTCGTGGTGCTGACCGGCGCAGGCAAAGTTTTTTCTGCGGGTGCCGACATCCGCGAGCGCCCCAACCTCGGTGCGACCGCGGGCGCTTACGGCCGCCACAACCGGCTGGTGCGCGAATCGTTCTACGCGGTCGTCGAATGCTCCAAGCCCGTCATCGCGGCCATCAACGGGCCCGCCATGGGTGCGGGCTTCGGTCTGGTGATGGCCTCTGACATCTGGGTGGCTTCCGAAGACTGCTATGTGTCGATGCCTGAGATCAACGTAGGGCTCGCAGGGGGCGTGACTTTCCTGCAGGAGGTGTTCGGCCGTTCACGCGCACGTCGCATGTTCTTCACCGGCATGAAGGTCAGTGGCGCCGAACTCTATCGCCTGGGCCTGGTGGAGGCCTGCCTGCCTGCAGAGGAACTGATGCCCTACGCGATGGACCTGGCGCGCGAGATCGCATCCAAGAGCCCCATTGCACTGCGGCTGGCCAAGGAGGCCGCGCGACTGACGCAGTTGATGCCATCGCGCGATGCCTATCGCTACGAGCAGGGCAACACCGTCGCGTTGTCCAAGACGGAGGATGCCAAGGAGGCCCAGCGCGCCTTCCTGGAAAAGCGCGCTCCGGTTTACGTGGGCCGCTGACGGACACAGAGAGCAGCCGGGCCTGTGCCCAGGACGCTGCTGCAAAATGGAGGCTGCAAGACACCATCCCCATCGCAGCGATGCGAGGGGTTTGTGGCACCGGGGCGGCGCCGATCCGCCGCCCGGCCGGGTGCCAGAACTACAAAAGAGAGGAGGCCTCCCCCTATGGCAAACCGTCCAGCCGCTTCGGCGAACGACCCCGTCGACTCGGCGCCCACGACCCGCTCCGACACCCGGCAGGAACAGCTCATCGACATTGCATGCCGCCTGTTTGCGCAGCGCGGGTACGAGGGCACTTCGCTGCGTGACATCGCCGAAGAGGCCAAGATCACCAAGGCGGCGCTGTACTACCACTTTCCCAACAAGGAAGCGCTCTACGAGCGCATCGTGCTGGAATCCATGCAGGCGCTGGTGGACTCCGTGCGCGAGGCGATGGCCGAGGGCGCCACGCCGGTCGACAAGGTGCGCTTGTTCATGCAGTCGTCGGCCGACTTCCTCGACCGCAGCCGCCATTCCTGGATCGCTGGCTCCAACGCCTTCTGGTCCGGTAGCGCGGTTGACCCGCGTGCCATGGCCGTCTATCTGCGCGACGAGTACGAACACCTGCTGCGCGACAGCATCGCGCAGGCCATCGCGGCAGGGCAGTTCCGTGCGGTGGACCCGGCCATGGCCGGGCGCATGCTGCTGTCCATGCTGAACCACATCGCGCGGTGGCATTCGCCCGGAGGTCGCCTCACCACCCGGCAGGTGATCGAGCAGTACCTCGACATGGCGTTCGGCGGCCTGCTGCAGTAAAGCGCGCCACCTTCTCCCGGGCACCCCCCAAGCCGCCCCGGCCTGCGCCGGGGCGGCTTGTTCGTTTCTGGCCTTCCTGGCGCGTGGCGCGGGTTTTCCCTGTTCATTTACTTGCCGGCCGTTTAGTAGACTTTTCGCAGGAGTCTACCCATGCGCACTGACCGACGCCATTTCCTCTTGTTGCCCTGGAGTGCAGGCCTGGCCTGTGCCCAGGCGCGGGCGCAAGGCGTGGTGGGCGCTGAGGGACTGGTGGGGGCCAGGCCCGTCCAGATCGTCGTGCCTTACGCCGCTGGAGGCCTGACGGACAACCTGGCACGCCCGATCGCGTCGGCCCTCTCGGCGCGGTGGTCCCGGCCAGTGGTGGTCGACAACCGCAACGGCGGGGGCGGCACCATCGGCACGGCGGTGGTGGCGCGCGCGCCGGGCGATGGCCATGCGCTGCTGCTCACGGCATTCGGCTACATCGCCAATCCGCTGTTGATGAAACAGCTGCCTTACGATCCACGCGCCCTGGCTCCCCTCGCCATGGTGGGCGATACGCCCAGCGTCCTGTACGTGAGCACGCGCCTGCCCGTGACGTCGGTGGCCGAGTTGGTGGTGTACGGCAAGGCACACCCGGGCAAGCTGGTGTTCGCTTCGTCCGGCAACGGATCCAGTCCGCACATCGCCGCAGAACTGCTGGCGTCCCTCACGGGCATGGACATCGTGCATGTGCCTTACCGCGGCAATGGGCCCGCGCTGAACGATCTGCTGGGCGGGCAAGTGCATGCCATGTTCGATTCGGTGGCGTCGTTGTCCCATGTGCGCAGCGGACGGCTGCGGGCGCTGGGTGTTGCGAGCACCGCCCCGCTGGCCCGGGCGCCCGAGTTGTTGCCCATTGCCCAGTCCGGCGTGCCGGAGCTGGCCCATTTCACTGCAGGGGGCTGGTTCGGCTTTTTCCTGCCGGCATCCACTGCGCCGGCATTGCAGCGATGGCTGCATGCCGAATTGCGCCAGGTTCTGGAGCAGCCCGCCGTGCGCGAGGCCGTGGAGCGTGCCGGTGTCGAGCCCCGCAACCTAGACCTGGAGGCCTTCGCGGCCTACCTGCGCGCGGAGAGCGAGCGCTGGGCCCCCGTTTTCCGTGAACGCAACATTCAACTGGATTGATGCGTGCCGTGGCCTCTACCCCGCCTGCGCGCGCAGCCGCCACGCCGCGGCCTTCTACCGCATGGTCCAGGGCTGTGGCTTCCTTCTTTTCTGCAATGAACCGGGGCTAGCGCCCCAGCACTTCCAAGCACCATGACGATCTCCCTCCCTTCATCGCACACCCTCGACCCCTACGATGCCTTCCGCGAGGAACTGCGCCAGTTCGCCGAGTCCGAATGTCCGTCGGCCCTGAAGGAGGTCGTTCGCAACAACCAGAAGGTCACGCGCAACGAGTACCGCATCTGGCAGGAAAAGCTCTTCGCGCGCGGCTGGGGTGCGCCCAACTGGCCGGTGGAATACGGCGGCACGGGCTGGGACCTGCAGCAGCGCTACCTGTTCGAGGAGGTCACCGCGCAGGCCGACTGCCCGCCCCAGTACCACCACGGCCTGGGCCACATCGGCCCGGTGATCATGCACTTCGGAACGCCCGAGCAGAAGGCGCGCTTTCTGCCGCGCATCCTGGACGGCAGCGAGTGGTGGTGCCAGGGCTACTCCGAGCCCGGCGCGGGCTCCGACCTGGCGTCGCTCAAGACGGCGGCGGTGCGCGACGGCGACCACTACGTGATCAACGGCCAGAAGATCTGGACCTCGCACGCGCAGGAGGCCGACATGATGTACACGCTGGTGCGCACGTCGAACGAAGGGCGCAAGCAGGCCGGCATTTCGCTGCTGCTCGTGCCCATGGACACGCCGGGCATCGAGGTGCGGCCCATCCCCACGATCGACCACTGGCACCACGTCAACGAGGTGTTCCTCCACGACGCGCGCGTGCCTGTCGCCAACCTCCTGGGCGTGGAAGGCGAGGGCTGGAAATGCGCCAAGTTCCTGCTCGACCGTGAGCGGCTCTCGCCCGCGACGGTGCCTCGCCTGGCCCGGCTGGCTGAGCAGGTTGGGGATCTGCTGCGCGCACGCGGCGCTGGCGGATCGGCGCCCAGCGCGAGCCAGCATGTGCTGCTCGAACGCCTGTACCTGGCCCAGGCCGGCGTGGCGGGCGCGCGCGAGATGCTGCTGAGCGCCATCCAGGAGGAGATGCAAGGCACGCTGGCAGCCTCGAAATCGTCGGCGCTCAAGCTCTACTGCTCGGACCTGTCCCAGCAGCTCATCGGCATCGCGCTGGACATCGCCGGCCCCGAGTACGCCGCGCGCCTGGTCGACACGGTCGCGGCCACAGGGCAGGAAGTGGCGGGCGATTCAGACGACCCCCTGCGCCAACTCATCCACACCTACCTGTTCTACCGCTCGCGCACCATCGCCGGGGGCACCAGCGAAGTGCAGAAGAACGTGATCGCCCGCGACCTTTTCGGAGCCTGACCCATGACATTCCACGCCACGCCGATGTTCCCCGGCGACCTCTATGACACCACCTCCCGCGTGGCTGCTGCGGCGCCCGTGGCAGAGACCTTCGAATCCCAGGAGCCCAGCGAGACATGGAACCAGTTCCTGCAGCTGGGCTGGCAGGGGGTGCTGATCGACGAGACGCACGACGGTGCCGGCGCCTCGCTGGGCGATGTGGCCGCCATCGCCGAAGCCGCGGGCCGGCATGCCCTGGCGCAGCCCCTGGCCGCGCGCTGCGCCGTGGTGCCCCTGCTGCTGGCCGGCCTGCCGGGCGCCAGCAACGTGCTGCGGGCCATGGCCGCGGGCGAGGCCTCGGTCTGCCCCGTGCTGGACATGGGCCCGGTGCCCCTGGCTGCCGTGCGCGATGGCGATCGCCTCACGCTCAACGGCCGCCTGCATGGCGCCGACCTGACCGAGCCCGCCACGCACTTCGTGTTCGTCGCCATACAGGACGATGGCCAGCCGCTGCTGGTGCTGGCACCG
>NZ_BAAJYT010000048.1:0-22573 GCF_057541515.1 Acidovorax sp. KNOB132 | reverse complement strand
CAGCTACGGCTACCGGCGTGCCTGTGCCTTGGTCAATCGCCAACGCGCTGCGCGGGCCGCGTCCAGGGTCAATGCCAAGCGCGTTTACCGCGTGATGGCAGAAGCCGGCCTGCTGCTGCCCAAGGCACCACGCCGACGCCAGTCCGCACGCCCCCATGAGGGCCGTGTGGCGGTCTCGCGCAGCGACTTGCGATGGTGCTCCGACGGCTTGGAAATCAAGTGTGACTCCGGCCAGACCGTGACGGCCACCTTCACGAAGGACTGCTGCGACCGTGAGGTCATGGCCTGGCGGGCCTGGGAAGGCAAGGGGCTGCCCGGCGAGCCGGTGCGCGAGATGCTCATCGAAGCCGTCGAGCGTCGCTTCGGCGCGGTGGAGGCGGTGCCGGCAGGCCAGCAGTTGGAGTTCCTCAGCGACAACGGCGGGGCCTACATCGCCGCCGAAACAAGGGCGCTGGCACGCGCGTTGGGCCTGAAACCCATCCACACGCCCGTCTGCAGCCCGCAGAGCAATGGCATCGCCGAGAGCTTCGTCAACACCTTCAAACGAGACTACGTGGCCCGCATGAACCTGCGAGACGCTCGGACGGTGCTGGCACAGCTACCAGCGGCCTTCGAGCACTTTAACGAGGTGCACCCGCATTCGTCGCTGAAAATGCATTCACCTCGTGAATTCAGGCGCCAGCAGGCCGCCCGCGTGCGACTGGAGCCATCGGTGGATCAGGCGCTTTATTGCGAATAGGACGGGGCCGGGAATACGGGGGCAACATCAACGGCATCCTTGGCACCGGCGTGAAGCACTGAGACGATACGGGTAATGAAGCAACACAGCCTGGGCTTGGGAATGACGGCGAAGCGAACGCGGCGGCGGGAATTCCTGGATGAGATGGAGAAGGTCGTACCGTGGGCCGAACTGGTGGCCCTGGTGTCGCCGTACCTACCCGAAGGCAAGCGGGGGCGTCCTCCGTTCCCGTGCGAGACCATGTTGCGTATCCATTTCATGCAGCAGTGGTTCGCGCTGAGCGACCCGGCGATGGAAGAAGCGCTGCACGACATGCCGGTATTCCGCGAGTTCGCGGGCCTGGAAGGCTGGGACGAGCGGCTGCCCGACGAGAGAGCACGATCCTTCGGTTCCGGCATGTGCTGGAGACGCACAAATTGGCTGCGCAAATCCTGCAGACCGTCAACGATCTGCTCAGCGCCAAGGGCGTGATGCTCAAGAGCGGCACGGTGGTGGATGCCACCTTGATCGCAGCACCCAGCTCAACCAAGAACAGCAGCGGAGAGCGCGACCCGGAGATGAAACAAAGCCGCAAGGGACCGCAGTGGTACTTCGGTATGAAGTGCCATATCGGAGTGGACGCCGACTCGGGCCTGGTGCATACCGTGCGCGGCACCAGTGGCGCGGTCAATGATGTGATCGAGGCCAACCGTCTGGTGCGCGCAAGCGACCGGGATGTCTATGCCGATGCCGGCTACCAAGGCGCGGGTCAACGCCCAGATGCCAGGCGCGACGTGAATTGGCACATCGCCATGCGGCCCGGCAAACGTCGCCTGCTCGACCCGGCCAAACCGATCGAGGCCCTGACCGGGAAACTGGCGCGCGTGAAGGCCAGCATTCGGGCGCGGGTGGAGCACCCTTTCCGAGTGATCAAGCGCCAGTTCGGCCACATCAAGGTGTGCTACCAAGGGCTGGGCAAGAACACCGCACAGTTGCACACGCTGTTTGCGCTGGCCAATCTCTGGATGGTGCGGCGCAAACTGCTGGGAGCATCGGCATGAGTGCGCCCGCAGTTCGCCAAACCGGCCATTCAGGCCGCCAGTTCGTGCCACAGGCACCGGAGCTGAGATAAATCAGGTTGGCCGCATCGCATTCCAACTGGCTCAGGGCATCAGCACGTTCGTGCGTGCTTTCTGCAGAGCTTCCCTAGAAAACTCTTTATATAGGTTGCAGCCAAAATCACAATCGCCATTTATCCATTAATTTCTCAGGACTCAAATTATCATACCCCTCAAAAGGCTGATGAATCCAAGGATTAGTAGGCAAAAATTCAACGGAATAATCCGAGGTAAAGCTTGAAATTGCCTTAGTCCAAATTACAGCACTCCGCAACTCCACAATGGGAGCATATTGAGTCTTCAGCAATTCTATAACCGCATTCAAAGTATGCCCAGAATCAGCCAAATCATCTACCAAAAGTACCTTACCTGCGATTTCGCCTTTTGGTGTAGTGATAAATCTCGCTATATCCAAGTGCCCTTGAATTGTCCCCGCTTCTGCGCGATATGAACTAGTGGACATGATTGCAAGCGGCTTGCTAAATATTCGACTCAAAATATCACCAGGACGCAACCCGCCACGGGCGAGACACAAAATCGTATCAAACTCCCAACCAGACTGGTGAATCTTAAGTGCCAATTTTTCAATTAAGCCATGATATTCATCATAACTCACATATAGATGCTTACCGTCTTCCGTTAACATTCAGTACTCCTGATTCACGCACCAACCTCACACAGTGACTAACTAGTAAATTTCAACTTACCAAGTATGGGTTATGCAATGTAATGGTGTGATCTCGATCAGGACTTGTGGAAATCATAGCAATTGGAACCCCAGTCACCTCCTCAATTCGCTCCAAATACCTTCTCGCATTAGCAGGTAGCTCTTCATATCTTGTCACCCCCACAGTCGATTCAGCCCAGCCGGGAATCGACTCATAAATGGGAGTGCAGCGGGAAATCTCCTCTGCACCCATCGGTAAAATTTCGATATGTGCTCCATCAAGCTCATACCCTGTGCAAAGCATGAGTTCCGACAACCCATCTAACACGTCCAGCTTCGTAATACAAAGCCCTGTCAGTCCATTGACTTGAGCACTTCGCTTCAAAAGTGCTGCATCGAACCAACCACAACGGCGACTGCGGCCTGTAGTGACGCCTTTTTCCGCGCCTACCGTGCTCATGTGATAACCCGGTGTACCAGGAACCTCCCAATCCAGCTCCGTGGGGAAAGGACCTCCTCCAACCCGCGTGCAATAGGCTTTGGTGATGCCCAAAACATAGTGAAGCAGGTTGGGCCCCACGCCAGATCCCGCAGCAGCATTGCCAGCGACACAATTGCTGGATGTCACATAGGGGTAAGTGCCATGGTCGACATCCAGCAAGGTTCCCTGTGCACCCTCAAAAAGCAAATTGGCTCCCGCTACATGGGCGGCATTCAATTCGCTAGATACATCTGCAATCATGGGACCAAGCAGTTTCGCATGTTGCATAGCCTCGTCGAAGACCGTATTGAATTGCACTTCTCCGTCAACCAAATAGGGTGCCAACGACTCGCCAAAAACAAAAGAGCCGGAGTTTAAAAAAGTCTTTAAAACATGGTTATGCAGTGCCAGCAACTCACGCAGCTTTTCAGCAAAACGGGCTGGATACTTCAGGTCTTGGACACGAAGTGCGCGTCGAGCAATTTTGTCTTCGTAAGCAGGACCAATGCCACGACCTGTTGTTCCTATTTTTTCGGTCCCCTGGTGCTCGCGCGCAGCCTCACGGGCCACGTCGATGGCTACGTGAAAAGGTAAAATGAGTGGGCAGGCTTCGCTTACTCGAAGGCGCGATCGAACCTCGACCCCAGCTTTTTCCAAGCCTTTTATTTCTTCAAACAACTTCGCAACCGACAGTACGACACCATTGCCGATGTAGCATTTGACGCCCGGCCGCATGATGCCGCTTGGAATCAGGTGCAATGCCGTCTTGACGCCATTGATGACCAAAGTGTGGCCTGCATTGTGGCCGCCTTGGAAACGAACAACGCCTTGGGCGCTTTCAGTAAGCCAATCCACTAGCTTTCCCTTGCCTTCATCACCCCATTGGGTGCCTACAACGACTACGTTTCGACCTTTGGTTGCTTTCATTTCAAACCCGATTCAATATAGCTAATGCTTCAGATAACTTTTACGATCCAACGGTCAGCAACTTTGGCCAACTCTCGGTCGTAACGAAACTCGTCGAACTCGCTCTCATTACCAGGAAAAACGCACACAACGGTTTCACCGCGGCTTCGCAAATCGGCAACGGCCTCATTCACTCCGGGATCTTGTATCCACGGAGCCCTGATAGCAGTCTTCAACGCCCGTGGGGAGACGACTCCTACCAATTGTTTGATGTCCAAACTAAACCCGGCTGCCGGCCGGTTGCGGCCAAACACCGCTCCAACCTCATCGTACCGACCACCACGAACCACAGCATCGCTTGCCCCCTTGGCATAGATGGTGAAGCGAGTTCCGCTGTAGTAGGCGTATCCCCTCAAGTCCGCCAAATCGAATGTGACGCTGGACCCTACAAGGTGAGCGGCCAAAGATCGTAAGTTGGACAATATTTCGTCTACGCCGGGAACGTGATGAAGCGCTTTTTGCGCCTCGTCCAAAACAGAAACGTCACCATATAACTTCAGTAGCGCATTCAGCCCATCACGCGATGCGGAAGGAAAGCTGCGCGTGAGACTTGCCAATTCGCTCGCATCCTTGGCAGCAAGTGCGGCATGGACTCTGCGTACCGTTAGCGCATCCAAAGAGAGGTCAGCGAGAAGGCGCCGCACGATGCGCACATCAGCCAAATCCACGCTGGTATCACGAACTTCAGCCACACGCAGACAGTGCAACGCCAGCAAAACCGCCTCTTGATCAGCTTCTAGACCAGCGTGACCATAAATTTCAGCACCAAACTGCAGCGGCTCTCTCGTAGCATGGGGGCGATCGGGCCTCGTATGCAGCACAGGCCCGCAATAACAAAGCCGCGTGACACCTTTGCGGTTAAGCAAATGGGCATCAATTCGGGCAACCTGCTGTGTCATGTCCGCACGTACGCCCAAGGAGCGTCCCGACAGCTGATCCACCAGTTTGAAGGTCTGAAGGTCGAGCGCCTCGCCCGTGCCCGTCAGCAATGATTCCAGGTGCTCCATCAAGGGAGGCATGACTAGCTCGTAGCCGTAGCCTTGAGCGGTGTCTATCAGCCCGCGACGTAGTTCTTCGATGTGGCGAGCCTCGGAGGGCAAGACATCGGCAATGTGATCCGGCAGGACCCAGGCAGACATGGAAAGTGGGAGGCTGTTAAAAAACGCGATTCTACCGGCATGACAGTCAGCAGTGACTGCCTCCACAGAGCGCTGCGAACTGACCAAGCGCTCAAATGCACGCGCCATCGAGGCAATGGATCGACGGAACACGTGCTGCGCCAAGACAGCAGTGTCAGAATTCACAAAAAAGTAAGCGCGCCCAGCGAGAGCGCGCTATCCGTGTCTTCTACTTGCGTGTAGTGGGGGAAGGTGCAGCACCAGGACTGGCCACACCGCCACGGAAAGCTTTGAAAAATTCAGTGGAGGACGGGTCTACAACCATGACATCACTCTTCTTATTGAAGCTTGACTTGTAGGCTTCCAGGCTACGATAGAACTGCGCGAATTGAGGGTCACGTCCAAACGCCTCTGCATAAACACGAGCGGCTTCTGCATCACCTTCGCCCTTCACCTTCTGCGCATCTCTATAGGCATTGGCGATGGCGACTTCGCGCTGACGGTCCGCATCAGCACGAATTTTTTTCGCCTTCTGCAGCCCCTGTGGACCGCAGTTCATTGGCCACCCTCTTCCGCTCCGCCTCCATACGACGGTAGACGGATTCCGTAATGGCTTCAACATAGTCAACCCGAGTGATGCGCACATCAACGACGTCAACGCCCCAAGGCTTGGCACCTTGAACAACCTCCAGCACCTCGCGCTTCACGTCCGACATCAATGCATCGCGCTTAAGAGACAACAGTTCTTTGACTGTCCGCCTGTTGACCTCTTCTTGGAAGGCGTTGCGCACGACCCGATTCAACTGCAAAGCTCCAGAATTCTCATCAAGACCAACGTTGCGAATGTAAGCAGATGGATCGGAGATCCTCCAGCGTACATACCAGTCAATTACAACCCGCTGCTTTTCTGCAGTGAGCATCGATTCGGTATCAGTGCTATCCAGTGTGAGCAACCGCTTGTCGATGTATCGCACATTTTGAAAAGGTGGAGGCATCTTGAAGTTCAGACCTGGCTCTGTAATCACCTCTTTGATCTGTCCAAGCTGGTAGACCACACCGAATTGGCGCTGGTCCACTACAAACAAGGTCGAACTCAAAAGAGCGAGCAAAACCAAGACAGTGGAAACAAAAAATCCGACTCTGTTCACAATGCGCTCCTATCGAGACTCGCGCTCACGCGTACGGCTGGAGTCCCGAGCACGGGGGTCAGCGGGGAATGTGGAAGCAGTTCCCGAAGGCGGAACAGCAGACGACGCCGCTGCTGGCGGCAAGGAATCATTCGAGGCTGCAGCACCAGTCTGTGCGACACCCTGCATGATCTTGTCCAAGGGCAGGTATAGGAGATTCGACCCTTGACGGGACTCCACCAGCACTTTGGTGACGTTCGTGTAGATCTGCTGCATTGATTCAATGTACAGGCGGTCCCTTGTCACCTGAGGCGCCTTTTGATATTCGGCAAGCAGCGAACTGAACCGCTGCGCATCGCCTTGAGACTGAGCCACAATCCGCGACTTGTAAGCTGCAGCTTCTTCAGCCAACCGAGAGGCAGACCCGACCGCGCGGGGAATGACATCGTTGGCATACGCTTGAGCTTCGTTCTTGGCCCGCTCTCTCTCCTGCCCCGCTTTCAGAACATCATCGAAAGCTGCCTGTACTTGCTCAGGAGGACGCACTCCCCCCTGCTGCAAATTGATGCCCACGACCTCTACACCAACCTTGTAGCGATCCAAGATCGTCTGCATGAGGGTACGCACCCTTGGCGCAATTTGATCTCGCTCTTCAGCCAAGGCGGTGTCCATCCGCATCTTGCCGACGATCTCCCGCACCGCTGTTTCGGCTGCTTGCACCACGGCATCTGCTGGGTTACGGCTCTCAAACAACCAAGCCCTGGCATCGTTCAAACGATATTGCACAGCAAATTTGATTTCGACGATATTTTCGTCTTCAGTCAGCATTGCCGATTCACGTAAGCCAGTGCTTTTGATCACCACATCCCGACCGACATCAGCAGACCGAATCTGCGTCACGAAAACGAGCTCGTGACGCTGAATTGGATAAGGCAACCGCCAGTTGAAACCGGCATTCACCGTGCTCTTGTATTTCCCGAACTGCGTTATGACGGCCTGCTGACCTTCCTGCACAATGAAAAAACCGGTCCCAAGCCAGATGAGCACCGCAATTGCAGCAATCAAGCCGACGCCGAAACCCGCATTTTTCATATCTGGCTGGAAACCCCCGCCTGAAGGACTGCGGCCTCCACCCTGCTTCCCACCAAACAGACCGCCCAGCTTGCGATTGAGGTCACGCCAGAGTTCATCCAGGTCAGGAGGCTGACCGGCCGTATTTTTGTCACGTCCTCGATTACCCGATGGAGGCGTAGATGGAGGACGCTCCGAATCGGAGTTTCCCGCGCCATCGTTCTTATCATCGCCACGACCCCACCGGGGGTCATTCAGATTCAACATTCCCCGGATGCGCTCAGGCAATATGGCCCAGCGCGGGGTACGGCTTTGAGGATTCATTCGCAAAATCTCTGTTTCTCTGAATACGTGAACAAAGCGGCATTGTGCCCAATCAGGCACTGTCTGGAGGCAATTCAGCATCGGCACCTAGGGTCATGGATGTCGGCTGGGCCTTGGGCACGCTGTCCGACAATCCGCGCCTCAAGGAAGGAAGCCCTTCTCCAGAGCCAGCACTCAGGAAGAACCGCTGAACGGGGGTACCTTGCATGTCGTAGATGTCATTCAGGACTTCCGGCCGTTGGTCGGGCGACAACATGTCCAGCTTGTTGAAGACCAGTATCTGGGGCACGTTCGCAGCGCCGATTTCAGAGAGCACCCGCTGGACTTCCGCAATTTGCTCTGGAAAGTTGGGATTCGATGCATCCACCACATGCAGCAAAAGATCTGCATCCACTGCCTCCTGGAGAGTGGCCTGGAACGCATCAATCAGTCCATGGGGAAGATCACGAATGAATCCCACGGTGTCCGACAAAGACACCGATCGCCCTGCCTCTGCAAGATAGAGTTGGCGAGTCGTCGTATCCAATGTGGCAAACAGCTGATCTGCGGCGTACGCTCGCGCTTTTACCAGTGCATTGAACAGTGTGGATTTACCGGCATTCGTGTACCCCACCAACGATATGTTGAAGGTATCCCGGCGCTCGCGCTGGCGTCGCTGTGTGGAGCGCTGACGCTTGACCTTTTCGAGTCTTTCGCGCGTGCGCTTGATCGACTCACCGATCATTCTTCGATCAAGCTCGATCTGGGTTTCGCCGGGCCCACCCCGGGCTCCAATGCCCCCACGCTGACGCTCCAGATGGGACCAGCGTCGGACAAGCCTAGTGCTCAGGTATTGGAGTTTTGCCAACTCTACCTGCAGCTTGCCCTCATGGCTTCTGGCACGCTGGGCAAAGATTTCCAAGATCAACAACGTTCGATCATTGACTGGAAGATCCAGATGCCGTTCGAGATTGCGTTGTTGCGCCGGACTCAAGGCCTGGTCGAACAGCACTTCCACTGCCTGATGCATCTGCGCGAGCAGCCGGATCTCGTCCGCCTTGCCACTGCCTACAAACAAGGCGGCATCAGGGGCTTTGCGCTTGCAGGTGATTCGAGCCACTGGATTCAAGCCCGCCGTCTGAGCAAGCAGACCCAACTCTTCCAACTCACCGTCGAAATGGGGCAAACCAAAATCAACGCCAACCAAGATGACTGACGTCTTCGGCGAGTCAGGCGTATCGTATGAACTCAAGACGATCCGCCCAAAGGCGTGTTCGCTACATGCCCGTCGGGCATACCACCTTCGTTCAAGAGTTACCGGCCTCGGCGTCGGGCGCTTCAGCCGTGGAGAAGTTGACAGCGCGACCAGGGACGATGGTGGAGATGGCGTGTTTGTAGACCATCTGGGTGACCGTGTTACGTAGCAGCACCACGTATTGGTCAAATGATTCGATCTGGCCCTGAAGCTTGATGCCGTTCACGAGGTAAATCGAAACGGGTACATGCTCGCGACGGAGCGCGTTCAGGAAGGGATCTTGAAGAAGTTGGCCTTTGTTGCTCACGATATTCTCCGTGTTCAGGAATATTGTTGTAAAGCGGCACCTTACCACAGCTGCAAGGGTATCGAAGGAAAACCGACGAAACCCCTCGCAAGCGCTGGGCTAGTGGTCACCCTTGTCGGTGAAGGGATTGTGCGACGTCTTCAACTCGATGCGAAGGGGGGTCCCGACCAGATCGAACTCTTTGCGGAAACGGCCTTCTAGGAAGCGCTTGTACGCTTCCGTGACATGCTCCAACGAATTGCCATGAACCACGATGACAGGCGGATTCATGCCGCCTTGGTGGGCGTATCGCAACTTTGGCCGGAACATGCCAGAACGCTTGGGTGCCTGGAACTGCACCGCCTCCAGCAACAACCGCGTCAATACGGGCGTGGACATCTTGCACATCGCCGCTTTCTGGGCCTGCACGATGGATGTCCACAAAGGGCCCAACCCCTGGCGCTTCTTTGCCGAAATGAAATGCAACGACGCAAACTTGAGGAACGACAACCGCGTCTCGATGGAGCGCTCCAGCAGCTGGCGACCGTAGTCGTCCATGGCATCCCATTTGTTGACCGCCAAGACCACCGCGCGGCCACTTTCAAGAATGTATCCAGCGATGTGCGCATCCTGGTCGGTGACCCCCTGTGTCGCATCGAGGACGAGAAGCACCACATTGGCAGACTCAATGGCTTGCAGTGTCTTCACCACCGAGAACTTCTCGATGGCTTCGAACACCTTGCCTTTTCGACGCAAGCCTGCGGTGTCGACCAGCTCAAAACGCTGGCCATTGCGCTCGAAAGGAACGGAAATGGCGTCCCGCGTGGTCCCTGGCATATCGAATGCCACCAAGCGCTCCTCGCCCAGCCACGTATTGATCAGGGTGGACTTACCGACATTCGGGCGACCAGCTACCGCAAGCTTGACCACGCTCTTGTCTTCGGCTTCCGCGTCTTCGTCCGGATCCGGCAAGTGCAGAGGCTCCAGAGCCAACTCAACCAAGCTGCGAATACCCTGTCCGTGGGCTGCTGAAATGGGATAGATCTCGCCCAACCCCAACTCATAGAACTCGACGAGCTGCACCCCCTCGCGCATTCCCTCGGCCTTGTTGCCGACAAGGAGGCAGGGCTTGCCCAGGCGCCGCAGGTAGTTGGCGATGTCATGGTCCTGAGCAGAAAGCCCGGCGCGGGCATCGACAACAAAGATGACGACATCGGCCTCAGCAACGGCCTGCTGCGTCTGCTTGGCCATCTCGCGGTAGATGCCGCTGGCGGCATCGGGCTCGAAGCCTCCGGTGTCGATCACGATGTACTCGTGCTTGCCCTGCTTTCCGTTCCCGTAGTGCCGGTCACGCGTCAAGCCTGCAAAGTCGGCAACGATCGCATCTCTCGATTTCGTCAGCCGGTTGAAGAGTGTGGATTTCCCCACATTGGGGCGACCGACCAAAGCGATGACTGGTTTCATCCAGATCAACCCGTCAATCCGGGCGAAAGCCGTAAACGCCGCCATTGCGCGTTACGACTACCAGAGTGCCCCCGGCCGACACCGGCGCTGCAGCGATGCCCGAACCATCCGTGGTCATCCGATTCAGCGGTGAACCATCTTCACGCGAAAGCAGGTGCACCAAACCCGTGTCATCTCCGACGACGACCGACCTGCCAAGCAACAGCGGTGCGGTCAAGCGGCGGTATTGAAGTCGGTCCGAAGACCAAGCGCGCGAGCCATCGGCACGCCGCCAGGCAACCACCACGCCATTGCTCTCCGTGCCGAAAATCGTGGTGTCATCGCCGTGAATGCCTTCCGTTCCGTTGGCCGGCTGTGTCCAGGCCACGGTACCTCGCACCGTGTTCACACAGCCCACCGTGGACACAAAAGCACGGGCACAAACACTGTCGCCCTCGCGGCTGGTGCGGCCGACCAATTCAACCAGCCGCTCGACGTCATTGGTTCCTCTGGGGCTGGCCAGCGGCGCTTCCCAACGTACCGTGCCATTGTCGGGATTGAATCCGACCATCCGGCCCGCCAGTCCCGCGACCAGCGTGTCGCCCACCGCCGTCAATACACCCGACTGGCGCAACACCAAAGGCTCTCCCGGCCTGGGTTGATTCCACAAACGAAGCCCCGTAGCAGCATCAAACGCAGAAACGGACCGATCGGCCGCCAAGACAAAGATGCGATTGCCCGCAACCAACGGCGCTGTGTACGCTTGCGCGGACAGCGGCTTGCGCCAGATCTCGCGGCCATCGGACAAGGCAATCAACTGGTTATCAACGGAAACCACAGCGGCCCACTTGCCGTCGCTGCCCACACCAGCAGACAAAGGCGTGCCAAGGCTGGCTCGCCAGACATCACCGCCGGTGCGCGCATCGACGGCAGCGACCACGCCATCCGAAGAAGCCACCGTCACTGTGTTGCCATTGACATGCACATCCAGCGGCAGGCGACCGATGCCGCCCACTTTCGACGTCCACGCCTGACGCACGCCGATCACCGGCACGTTTGCACCCAACTCAGCCGGCTTCGGCTTTGAGGGACCGCTCCACAGGGAGCAGCCGGCCAGGAGAAAGCACGCCGTTGCCACGGCAGCGACCGCTGCGCGTGGCGTGCCCAAACGCATTGCACGGAAACCCATGTGACTGCGCATCATTTGGAGTCTCCTGCAGCCGCTGCCGAGGCCACGAGTTGTGGCTGCACACCCAGGGCATGGAGCTTCACCTCGACCAAGCGGCGGTACTCCATGCCTTCTTCCAGCGATTTGTAGGCACGCTGGTATTCAGCGATGGCTTCCGACTTCTTGTCCAGCAGCGCCAATGCGTCGCCCTTGCGGTCCGCAACCAAGGCATCGAACTCTGCAGGAAAACTTCCAGACAACTGCTTCAGCGCTTCGTCGTATGCCTTTTGGTCCATCAGCAGGCTGGCAAGTCGCAGTCTGGCCAGTGCTTTGTAGCCCGCATCCGAAGCATTGTCGGCAACCCAAGCCAGGGCCGCCTTGGCACCGTCTGGATTGCCGCTTTCCACCAAGCTTTTGGCCACCAGAAGACCGGCTTGCCCCGCCTTTGTCGTACCGCCATACCGCGATTTGAGGTCGCCGAAAGCCTGCTCCAAGCGCGCGGTGTCTTTTGCCTGCGCAGCCGTTTCCACGGCATCGGATAGCGCAGCGGCTTGTGCCGCCTGTCGGTTCTGCCAATACTGGTATCCGTTCCATGCCGCAAACGCGCCGAAAACCAACACCAGGATGCCACTGATCAGCGTGCCCCAGGTGTTCCAGAAATGCTTGAGTTGGTCAAGCTGCTCTTGTTCTTCAAGATCGAGGTGATTTGCCATGTAGGGTCTCTGTTAGCGGGGGGGATTGTAGAGTGGGCGCCCAGTCGGGCAGCGCATCGAGCGCCCGCTCCACTTGGTCACCCCCGCCTTCCCGCAGTGGTTTGATCGTCACGGCCGATCGCGCAAGCTCGTCGGAACCAAAGATCAATGCATGCCTGCAGCCGCTGGCATCGGCCTTCTTGAACTGCGATTTCATGCTGCCCATGCCTTCGCCCCGAACCGCAGGGCTGTGCATCTGCACGCTCACACCCAAGGCCCGCAACTGCTGCAGCACGGCCATGACTGCGGGCAACGACTTCTCGTCCGGCACGATGGCATAGGCATCGGCCACCAGCATGGGTGGGGCCGCTTCTTGCTCTTTGACGAGTTCCAGCACACGCTCGACTCCGAGGGCCCATCCCACCGCCGGCGCGGGCTTGCCCCCAATTTGCTCGAAGAGATAGTCGTAGCGCCCCCCGCCGCAAATGGTGCCTTGGGAGCCGAGTTGCTCCGTCACGAACTCAAAGACCGTGAGGTTGTAGTAGTCCATGCCCCGGACCAGGCGCGGATTGACGGTCCAGGCCACGCCATTCGCATCGAGGATGGCCTTGACGGTATCGAAGTGGCGCCTGGATTCTTCGCCAAGGTAGTCCAGGAGCTTGGGGGCCGCTTGCACCAAGCTCTGCATGGCTGGATTCTTCGTATCCAGGATGCGCAGGGGATTGCTGTGCAGGCGGCGGCGAGCATCCTCGTCCAAGAGCTCGGAATGGCCTTCCAGATAGGCGATGAGTGCAGCGCGGTGGGCTTTGCGCTCTTCAGGTTGCCCAAGGCTGTTGAGTTCCAGGCGAACGTCTTTCAGGCCCAGTTCCTTCCAAAGCGCATCCGCCAGCAGGATCAGCTCGGCGTCGACCTCAGCGCCATGGAAACCCATGGCTTCGGCACCGATCTGATGAAACTGCCGGTATCGGCCCCGCTGGGGACGCTCATGGCGGAACATCGGACCCATGTAGTACAGGCGTTTGCCGCCGTCGTACAGCATCGAATGCTCCGCTGCGGCACGAACAACGCCTGCCGTCGCCTCGGGACGCAGCGTCAGATGCTCGCCGTTCAAACGGTCCTCGAACGAATACATTTCCTTTTCGACGATATCGGTCACTTCGCCCAAGCCACGCACGAACAGCGCCGTCGGTTCGACGATGGGCGTTCGCACATTGCGATAGGCATATCGGGCCATGAGTGCCCGCACCTTGTCTTCCAGCCATTCCCAGCGCGCCGAGTCAGTGGGAAGAATATCGTTCATGCCTTTGACGGCCACCAATTTGCCGGTCTTTGGCAGAGGATTGCTTGTCTTGTTGCTCACGGAATGCATCAATGGGTTAAGTGACTGGCGCGCCAGCAGCGGCCTGCGCATGCGCAGGCTCGGAAGGCGGCTTTCAATTCAGATCAAGAAGCAGCGACCGCCGTGCTGAAGCGGTCAGCGATGTAGCGTTCGACGAGTTGCTGGAACTCCTGCGCGATATTGTCGCCGCGCAGGGTCAAGGCCTTCTCTCCGTCGATGAAGACGGGCGCGGCTGGGGCCTCTCCGGTGCCTGGCAAGCTGATGCCGATGTCGGCGTGCTTGCTTTCACCCGGGCCGTTCACGATGCAGCCCATCACTGCCACTTTGATCTTTTCGACCCCGGGGTATTTGAGTCGCCAGACCGGCATCTGCGACCGCAGAAAGTCATCGATCTGCTTGGCCAATTCCTGAAAGGTGGTGCTGGTCGTGCGCCCGCAACCAGGGCAAGCGGTCACGCTGGGCACGAACATGCGCAACCCCAGCGCCTGCAAAATTTCGGAAGCCACGACGACTTCCTGGGTGCGGGCCTCGCCAGGCTGCGGCGTGAGGGAGACGCGGATGGTGTCGCCGATGCCTTCCTGCAAAAGAATCGACAAGGCCGTGGTGGATGCCACGGTTCCCTTGGTGCCCATGCCCGCTTCGGTCAGGCCCAGGTGCAAAGCGTAGTCGCAGCGCTTTGCCAACTCACGGTAAACGGACACCAGATCCTGCACTCCGCTGACCTTGCACGAGAGGATGATCTGGTTGCCATCCAGACCCATTTCCTCGGCGCGCTTTGCCGATTCGATGGCCGAAGTGATCAGCGCTTCATACATGACCTGCCGCGCATCCCAAGGAGACGGCCGTCGATTGTTGGCATCCATGAGCTCGGCGAGCAATTCCTGGTCGAGACTGCCCCAGTTGACACCGATTCGCACGGCCTTGTCCCAGCGCATGGCCGCATCGATCATCTGGCCGAACTGGCGGTCGCGCTTGTCGCCCTTGCCGACATTGCCGGGGTTGATGCGGTACTTGGACAGCGCCTGGGCGCAATCGGGGTATTCGGTCAGCAGCCGATGCCCGTTGTAATGGAAGTCGCCCACCAGCGGAACGGTTTCGCCCATGCGATCGAGCTGTTCACGGATATAGGGAACCGCCGCAGCCGCTTCGGGCGTGTTCACGGTGATCCGGACGAACTCGGAGCCGGCCTGCGCCAGTTCCTTGATCTGTATCGCAGTGCCAATTGCATCAACGGTGTCGGTATTGGTCATGGATTGCACGCGAACGGGTGCGTCTCCACCCACCGTGACAACACGCGAGCCCCATGTGATTCGGGCTTGCCGCGAGCGTCGCGGCTGGGGCGCCGCCATCGCGATCGGAAAAGTGGGGGTCAAGAAATGATTCACGGTTTCACCTCAAATCGGGCAACGTTTTCGCGCGAAACGCCTTTGAGCTCCAAAGGCTTGCCGTGGACGACCACTTCGGTGACGTCGGCCTTGCCGATGACCACGGACCATGGAGGGGTTCCCGGAACCGTCACGCTCTCGCCGGCCGCCAGGACACGCTGAAGGACGGTGGCTCCCGCCGCACCGCGCACCTGAACCCACGATTCTCCGCGCGTGCGAATGACCAGGGCGGCATCCGGACTACCTGCCGGTGCAGATGCCGGGGCCTCAGGCGCGGCCACTGCAGCCGTCGCCGCAGGCGATACGCCCGATGGGCTTGCCATGGAAGATGGCACAGAAGCCGACGGGGCTGGAGCCGAAAGTGCAGTCACTGGCTGGGCGGGACTGGCAGGATCGGCCCCTTTGGTCCCTTCGGCTTCCGGGGCCGTGCCTGTCACCGCCACTGTTTCATTTCCGGCCACGCCATCGGGCCGATGGGGCCACAGCAGCACGGCAGCAGCACCGACCAGCAACACGATCACCGCGAAGATGGCGGTGCGGGAACCCGACCCGTTGGAAGACGACGCCAACTGGCCGCTGCCAGGCTTGAACGATGCGTTGATGCCTCGGTGCGCCGACAGTGCAGGCGGGTCATTGCGCGGCAGCAGCGCCAGCACGGGCGCAGGATCCACCTTGAGCGTGCGGCACATGCTGGAGGCCAGGGCACGCACAAAAACCACGTCCGGAAAAACCTCGAAATAACCCGCTTCCAAGGCTTCCAGCTTGTGCACCGGCACCTTGAGGGCCACGGCCAGCGCCGCGATGTGCACACCTGCGGATTCGCGGGCTTGACGCAGCATCAGGCCCGCAGCCACGCTGTCCTGGGTTGGCGAGACTTCACTGTCCACAGACTGTCCCTCGTGCCCCACCACCGGCTCATTCATTGAACGCCCCTCGGTCATATGCCATCAATTCTTTGGAGTCAGGAAAACGCTTGCGCAGTTGTTCGGCGAGCTGCCGCATCGCCACCGAATCACTCAACGCCCGCTCGATCTTGATGCCCAGCCAAAGCGATTCCGCATTGGCGAACTCGCTGTTGTTCAGGCGGCGAATGTAGAACTGCGCACGCTTGATTTCACCGCGGCGAAACATGAGCGACGACAGGTTGTATCCCACCACAGGGTTGCCCGCATCCAGTTCATACGCCTTGAGCAATGTCTGCTCGGCTTCTGCGATCTGCCCGGCACGCTCCTGGCAAAGGCCTTGGGCCATGAGCGTTTTGCTGCGAGCGGTATAGGTCCGGCTGGCCAGGGCCCGCTCGAAATACTGCTGGCTTTCCGCGTACTTCTGCTGCTGGCACAAAAGCCAGCCATAGTTGTGCAGCAGGTTAGGCTCGGACGGGTGAAAGCCGAGTGCACGGCGAAAGCTCTCTTCCGCCAGCGGCAGATCCCCCAGGCGCAGATAAATCAGCCCGCGCAGGTTGTAGGCATCGCCGTACGACGGGTCGGTGGTCAGCGATTGGCGCACTTCGTCCAGCGCCACCGTGGTCTGGCCCATCTCGAGATAATTGGCAGCCAGTTCCAACCGGAGCCTGGCGCGGCGGCGGGTTTCCGTCTCTTCCGATGGCGTGACGTACTCCGCACTGCCAGACGAAGCATTCGAGCCGCCAGGCGCCGCGCACCCACTCAAGCCCGCCAACCCGACTGCGGCAAGGCACAAGGCCATCGCCCATCGGGCATGCCGCTCAACAACCGCGACCGATCTCGTCATGTAGATCCTTCCTGCTTAAGGGCAATGCGTGCCATGCGCCAGCTTCCGGAAAAGGTGATTTGAAAATCCCAATGGCGGCATCGCTTCACCCCTTTGCCCGTCACGGCGTTCTCCGAGATGGCGGGCCCATGGGGGATCACGCCGCACCGAAAATCACATCACAGGCTTGAGCACGATGGTGCGCTGCTTGGCCATGCGCTCGGCGGCCCGGGTGCGGTCTTTCACATCTCCCGCCAGTTGGCCGCACGCGGCGTCGATATCGTCGCCACGCGTTTTGCGCACGGTCGTAACGATACCCGCATCACTCAACAACTTTGCGAAAACCGCAACTTGCTGCGGGGTCGATCGGTGGAGGCCGGAAGCGGGAAAGGGATTGAATGGAATCAGGTTGAACTTGCAGCGAACACCCTGCCCATGGCGGGGTCGCACCAGATCGATGAGTTGCCGGGCATGTTCTGCCTGGTCGTTCACGCCATCGAGCATGCAATATTCGAAGGTGATGAAATCGCGCGGCGCATGCGCCAGATAGCGCTGGCAGGCATCCAGAAGCTCCTGCAATGGGTACTTGCGATTGAGCGGTACCAGGTTGTCACGCAGCGGATCGTTGGGCGCGTGCAGCGAAACGGCGAGTGCGACGGGGCAGTCCTGGGAAAGCCGATCCATCATGGGAACGACGCCCGAGGTCGACACCGTCACGCGGCGCCGGGACAGGCCGTAGCCGTGATCGTCCAGCATGGCACGCAACGCGGGCACGAGCGCGGTGTAATTCTGCAGCGGCTCACCCATGCCCATCATCACGACGTTGGAGATGATGCGTTCTTCGCTGCCCAGCCTTCGGCGCAGCGCATGCTCCGCGAACCACAACTGGGCAATGATCTCGCCTGTGATCAGGTTGCGGCTGAAACCTTGGTGTCCGGTAGAGCAGAAACGGCATCCCACGGCGCATCCGGCCTGGGAAGAAATGCACAGGGTGCCCCGGTCATCCTCTGGAATGAACACGGTTTCGACCGCATTGCCGTCACCCACGTCGAACAGCCACTTGACCGTGCCGTCCGTCGAGACATGCTCGCTCACCACCGGCAATGCCTGCACATGGGCGCAGGACTTTAGTTTTTCCCGCAGCGACTTCGCCAGATCGCTCATCTGGTCGAAATCGTGCGCGCCCCGCTGGTGAATCCAGCGGAACAATTGGGTCGCCCGAAAACGCTTCTCCCCCAGCTGCTCGCAAAACGCAGCCAGACCGTCGAGGTCGAAGTCAAGGAGATTGGTGGTCATCGGAGCGAAGGCTGTTCACGTCGATCACCGCCCCCTGCGCTGTGCGCGCGGCCTGGGCAGCGCTCCGGCGCAAGGGTGGATTGCATATCAGCGCGAGTAGATGTTGAGGCCAGGGAAGAAGAAAGCCACTTCTGCCTGAGCGGTTTCCACGGCGTCGGAACCGTGCACGGCGTTGGCATCGATGCTGTCTGCGAAGTCAGCGCGGATCGTGCCGGCTTCTGCCTTCTTGGGGTCGGTGGCGCCCATGAGTTCGCGGTTCTTCAGGATGGCGTTCTCGCCTTCCAGGGCCTGGATCATCACCGGACCGGAGATCATGAAGTCCACCAGGTCCTTGAAGAAAGGACGCTCCTTGTGCACGCCGTAGAACTGTTCGGCTTCCAGGCGCGACAGGTGGGCCATGCGTGCTGCGACCACCTTCAGGCCAGCGGCTTCGAAGCGGGCGTAAATTTGGCCGATGACGTTCTTGGCCACTGCGTCGGGCTTGATGATGGAGAGGGTGCGTTCGATAGCCATGTTGATTTTCCTGGAGAGTGGTTGATCTATTTGAATTTTTCGCCCTGCGGACAAAGCCCTCGATTCTAACTGGGCGGATTAATTCCCCAAGGCGCGAAGGCTCAGCGACCGCCGCGGCGCGGCGGGCCGTTGCGTTTCTGGTCCTGCCGGTAGCGCGACAAGCTGTCCGTGCCGATGTAGCCCACCGACGTCTTCATCGGATCCGGCTGGCTGCCAGCGCCGCCACCGCCGCCCTGGCGCCCACCGGGTGCGCCGTCCTTGCCGCGCCCTGCGCCAGATCCATAGCCCGGCTTGCGCGCAGAAGATGGCGCAGCCGCATCGCGCGGCGCGCCATTGTTGCGACCACGGGGCCCGCCACGGCGCAAGCCGCTCTTGCGGTCCGCAGGTCCGGCAGGTGCCTCGACCGTCTCTCTGGGGGCCTTGTTGCCACCACCCACGGCCTGCATGAGCGCGCGGATATCGCGCTCGTCCAGTTCCAGCCACGCGCCGCGCTTGAGCCCGCGGGGCAGCATCATCGCGCCGTAGCGGATGCGGATGAGCCGGCTGACCGCATGGCCCACGGCCTCCAGCATGCGCCGGACCTCACGGTTGCGGCCTTCGGAGATGGTCACGCGATACCAGCAGTTGGAGCCTTCGCCGCCGCCATCCTCGATGGAGCCGAACGAAGCCATGCCGTCGTCGAGCTGCACGCCGTCAAGCAACCGCTGCTTTTCTTCGTTGCTGAGTGCGCCCAGCACCCGCACGGCATATTCACGCTCCAGGCCAAAGCGGGGGTGCATCAACTGGTTGGCCAACTCGCCCGAACTGGTGAACAGCAGCAAGCCCTCGGTGTTCAGGTCCAGCCGCCCCACGGACTGCCACTTTCCGTGGGCGAGCCGCGGCAGCTTGCGAAACACGGTGGGCCGGTTCTGGGGATCGTCGTGCGTCACCACTTCGCCCGCTGGCTTGTGGTACGCGATGACCCGGGCCGGAGGGGGATCGATGCGGTAGCGAATGGGCCGGCCATTCACCTTCACCTGATCGCCGAACTGCACGCGTTGGCCGATGTGCGCCGGCTCGTTGTTGACCGAAATCCGGCCTTCCAGTATCAATTGCTCCATTTCCAGGCGCGAGCCCAGCCCCGCCTGGGCCAGCACCTTGTGCAGCTTGGGCGTTTCCACCTGCGGCAGCAGGACGCGACGCGCTGGCACTGCGTCGGCGGCCGTCTCGTCCTCATCCAGGCGGCCGGACACCACGTCGGCGAACTGATAGCCCGGTGTGGTACGCGCCCCCGCGGCCGGGCGAGGCCCCGAAGAACGTTCCGATCTGGGTGAAGCGGGCTCAGTCCGCACTGGCGCAGGGGCAGCCTCCACCGCCGTCCCGGCCGGTGCAGCGACAGCCTCGGCATCCTGCGCTGACTCGGCAGAAGCCTCCACCGGCTGGCCTGCTGCCGCGTCGGACGCCTTTGGCGCCTTCTTGCGGGGCGGCTTGCGGGCCGCGGGCTTCTTCACGCTGGCGTCTGCCTCGGCGGGCAACGCGGGCTGGTCGTCGGCAGGTTCTGAAATGGGATCGTTCATGGGAGACTCTCTGGTGTGCCGTTATCGGCGTCTTTTGGCTTCTCGTGCGAGGGGGCCAGCACGTCTTCTTCGTCGGATGGGCGCGGCGTGTCTTCTGTGGATGGGCCGGTGACCGGCTCCGTTTCGGAGCCCTGCGGCACCGAAGGCACCGCCTCTGCCACAGGGGGGTGATCCCCCGGCGCCGGCTCGGCAGGTGCGTCGAGCGGCAAGGTGCCACCAGAACCCAGTGCTTCGAGCACGCTGGCCTGCACGGCCGGATTTTCCATCACGGGCAACTGGTCGAGCGACTGCAGCCCGAGGTCGTCCAGAAACTGCCGCGTGGTGGCGAACAGGGCGGGCCGGCCCACGGTTTCGCGGTGCCCGATGACCTCCACCCAGCCCCGGTCTTCCAGCTGCTTGATGATCAGGCTGTTCACGGTAACACCGCGGATGTCCTCGATGTCGCCGCGCGTCACCGGCTGCCGGTAGGCAATGATGGCCAGCGTTTCCAGGGTGGCCCGGGTGTAGCGCGGCGGTTTTTCCGGATGCAGCCGGTCCAGGTACTCGCGCATTTCAGGGCGGCTCTGGAAACGCCAGCCCGTCGCGACCTGCACGAGCTCCACGCCCCGCAATGCCCAGTCCTGCTGGAGTTCCAGCAGGATGGTTTTCAGGGTATCGGTTCCGAGAGCGTCGTTGAAGAGCGTGCGCAACTCGCGCAGGGTCGCCGGTTGCGGAGCGCAGATCAGCGCGGTTTCAAGGACCCGTTTGGCGTCCACCGTATTCATGGTTCAGCAATTGCGGGGAAAGAGACGCCACGTGTCGAAAAGGGCGCCATGCCTGTCAAAGGGTTCGTTCAGCGGGACCGCACGCAAAGACCTTGGTGCTGTTCCCAGCCCTGCAGTGTGTCCATGCGGGCGAGTCGGCTGGTACAGCCGCTAGGCGCGATTGTAGCGCAGGCCCCAAAAATCCAAGGCGTTTTCCATGTCCTGTGGCAGAGGCGCATGGAACTCCATCGGCTCACCCGTCATGGGATGGGCGAAAGCCAGCCGGTACGCGTGCAGCGCCTGGCGCGCGAGCCCCCCCGCCGCTTCTCCGCCGTACAAGGCATCGCCCACCAGGGGATGGCGAAGCGAGGCCATGTGCACCCGGATCTGGTGCGTGCGCCCGGTGTGCAGCGTGCAGCGCACGAAGCAGACCGGATCGACGCTGTCGAGCAGGGCAATGTCCGTGCGCGCGGGCTTGCCCGACTGCGTGGCCAGGTCCACCACGGCCATGCGCAGGCGATTGCGCGGGTCGCGGCCGATGCTTCCCTCGACCACGCGCTGCTCCGGCCCGCTCCAGGGGCGGTGGCCGATGGCGAGGTACTGCCGGCTCACTTCGCGGGCGGCGATCATGCGCACCAGCGCATCCATGACGCCCCGCTCGCGCGCCACGACCATCAACCCGCTCGTGTCCTTGTCGAGCCGGTGAACGATGCCCGCCCGGGGCACCAGCAGCGCCTTGGGATCGCGGGCCAGCAGGCCGTTGAGCAAGGTCCCGCTCCAGTTGCCGGGCGCGGGGTGAACGACGAGCCCCGCAGGCTTGTGGATCACCAGCAGGTGCGCATCCTCGAACACCACGTCGATGGGCATGGACTCCGGCCGGAAGGCCTGGCTCTGCTGGGTGGGCCGCAGTTCCACCGCCACCACATCGCCCGCCTTGACGCGGGCTGCAGGCTTGGCCGCGGCCTGCCCGTTGAGCAGAACGCCTCCCTGGGCCAGCAATTGCTGCAGATAGCTGCGCGAAAACTCGGGCACCTGATCGGCGAGCGCCCGGTCCAGGCGCTCACCGTGCTGCGCCTCGCCAATGGCGAACTGGCGAATCTCCTGCGAGGCTTCGCCGCCCTCCTCCAGGTCTTCGGTGCCGGCCTCCCCCTCGGGGAGCAGGCCGGGGCCGGACGGCAGCGTGTTCAACGCGCCGGCAGGTAGCGGGACGGATCGACCGGCTTGCCCTGGCGGCGGATCTCGAAGTGCAGCTTCACCCGGTCGGTGTCGGAACTGCCCATTTCGGCGATCTTCTGGCCGCGGCGCACCGTCTGGTCTTCCTTCACCAGCAGGGTCTGGTTGTGGGCGTAGGCCGTCAGGTAGGTGTTGTTGTGCTTGAGGATCACGAGATTGCCGTAGCCACGCAGGCCGGCGCCGGCATAGACGACCCGTCCATCCGCGGAGGCGAGCACGGGGTCGCCCGCCTTGCCGCCGATGTCATAACCCTTATTGCGGGCCTCGTCGAAACCCGCCACGAGAGAACCCGACGATGGCCAGATGAAGGCCATGTCGTCCTCGCCGCCGGTTGCCGCAGGCGCGGGGCTGGGCGCAGGAGCGGGGG
>NZ_BAAJYT010000047.1:0-22677 GCF_057541515.1 Acidovorax sp. KNOB132 | reverse complement strand
GATCCCGATCACCACGCCCGCGCACGGCACGGCCTACGACATCGCCGGCCAGGGCCGGGCCAGCGCCGAGGCGACCTGGCAGGCCTTCCAGATCGCCTGCCACATGGGCAGCGCGCAGCGCGCCAAGGCGCTGGCCGCCGCCTGATCCCACTCCCTCCGTTCAGAGACTTCACCATGAAAATCCAATCCGTCCGCGCCCGTGTATTCCAGTGGAAGGGCCAGACCGTGCCGCCGCAGGGCCACTTCTGCTCCAACGCCATGGACCTGCTGTATTCGCCGGCCGAGAGCATGAGCACCTTCCGTTTCCATTCGTGGACGGTGGTCGAGATCGAGACCGACGACGGGATCGTGGGCCTCGGCAACGTGGCGCTGGCGCCGAAGATCGCCAAGGCCATCATCGACGAGTACCTCGCGCCCCTGGTCATCGGCCACGACCCGTGGGACTACGAGTACCTGTGGCAGCGCATGTACCGCAGCACGCACGCCTGGGGCCGCAAGGGCGTGGCCATGGCGGCGATCTCGGCGGTGGACCTGGCCATCTGGGACATCCTGGGCAAGAGCGTGGACAAGCCCGTGTTCAAGCTGCTGGGCGGCCGCACCAAGGAGAAGATCCCCTGCTACTACAGCAAGCTCTACCGCACCGACCTGAAGGCGATGCAGGACGAGGCGCAAACCTTCCTCGACCAGGGCTTCAAGGCCTTCAAGATGCGTTTCGGCTACGGCCCCGCGCACCTACAGCACGGCGTGCAGGAGAACCTGAAGTCGGTCGAAGCCATCCGCGAAGTCATCGGCTACGACACCGATCTGATGCTCGAGTGCTACATGGGCTGGAACCTCGAATACGCCAAGCGCATGCTGCCCAAGCTCGCGAAGTTCGAGCCGCGCTGGCTGGAGGAACCCGTGATCGCCGACGACATCGACGGCTATGCCGAACTGAACGCGATGAACATCATCCCCATTTCGGGCGGCGAGCACGAGTTCGGCCTGTACGGCTTCAAGCAGCTGCTGGACAAAAAAAGCCGTGAGCGTGGTGCAGTACGACACCAACCGGGTGGGCGGCATCACCGCCGCGCACAAGATCAACGCGCTGTGCGAGGCGCATTCCGTGCCGGTGATTCCGCACGCGGGCCAGATGCACAACTACCACCTGACCATGAGCACGCTGGCCTCGCCCATGGCGGAGTACTTTCCCATCTTCGACGTGGAGGTGGGCAACGAGCTGTTCTGGTACCTCTTCGACGGCGAGCCCGTCGCGGAGAACGGCTTCCTGCAGCTCCAGGACGACGTGCCGGGCCTGGGCCTTTCGCTCAAGACCGAGTACCTCGACCAGTTCGACATCGTGGAATAGACGCGAAGGACACGCCATGCCCGGCCTCTCCAACCCCCGCTACCGCGGCATCTTCCCCGTCGCGCCCACCCCGTTCCACGAAGACGGCACGCTGGACCTGGCCAGCCAGAGGCGCTGCCTGGACTTCATGATCGACTCGGGCGTGGACGGCCTGTGCATCCTGGCCAACTTCTCCGAGCAGTTCCTGCTGTCGGACGACGAACGCGAGGTGCTGACGCGCACCGCGCTGGAACACGTGGCCGGCCGCGTGCCGGTGATCGTCACCACCACGCACACCAGCACCGCCGTCTGCGCCGCCCGCAGCCGGCGCGCGCAGGACATGGGCGCGGCGATGGTCATGGTCATGCCGCCCTACCACGGCGCCACCTTCCGCTTCGGCGAGGCGCCGGTGCGCGCCTTCTACCAGGGCGTGTCGGACGCCATCGGCATTCCCATCATGGTCCAGGACGCACCGGCGGCCGGCACGCCGCTGTCGCCCGCTTTCCTGGCCGACATGGCGACGACGATCGAGCAGGTGTGCTACTTCAAGATGGAGACGGCCGGCGCCGCCACGAAGCTGCGCGAGCTGATCGCCCTGGGCGGCGAGGCCATCGAAGGCCCGTGGGACGGCGAGGAAGCCATCACCCTGCTGGCCGACCTGGAGGCCGGCGCCACCGGCGCCATGACCGGCGCGGGCTTTGCCGACGGCATCCGCCCCATCCTGGAGGCGCATCGGCAGGGCGATGCGGATGCGGCCTTCGCCCGCTACCAGCGCTGGCTGCCGCTCATCAACCACGAGAACCGCCAGGCGGGCTTCCTGGCCGCCAAGGCGCTCATGAAGGAAGGCGGCGTGATCGCCTGCGAGGCGCCGCGCGCGCCCTGGCCGCCGATGCACCCCGAGGTGCGCCGCCAGCTCATCGGCATCGCGCGGCGGCTCGATCCGCTGGTGCTGCGCTGGGGGCGCTGAAGCGCGCAAAAAAAAAGCGGCGATGCGCCCGCCGCGCGACCGCCAGGGCGCTGTTCGATCCACACCAAGGGAGACCACCACCATGCAACGTCGGGAGCTTCTGAAGACCGCCGGCCTTTCGCTGGCCGCATCCACCCTGGGGCCGGCCACGGTCCTCGCCCAGGCCCCGGCGGGGCGCGCGCCGCGCGAGGTGCTGCTGCTGATCGAGAAATCGAGCCACTGCATCAGCCACTACGACATCGCCAGCGGCGAGCGGCTGCACACCATCGCCCTGCCCCCGTTTCCGCACGAATTCGTGGTGGACGCGGCGCAGCGCTACGCCTACGTGGGCCACTACGGCGTGGAGACCTCGGGGCACCCGGGCCCGGGCGGCACCAGCGTGCTGCAGATCGACCTGGCCACGCGCACGCTGGCGCGCACCATCGACCTGGCGCCGTTCAACCGCCTGCACGGCATCCAGATGGACCAGTCGGGCCGCCTCTACGTGCTGAGCGAGGACCGCGCGCAGCTGGCCGTTCTGGACCGGCCCGAGACCGACACCGCCGTGCGGCGCGCGGTGCCGGTGGGCGGCATCAAGAGCCACCTGTTCGCGCTCACCCGGGACGGCCAGACGGCCTACGCGATGAACCTGCTCACGCACTCGGTGACACAGTTCAAGCCGCACGACGCCGCGTTCGCGCCCGTGGCCTGCGTGCCCGGCGACAAGCCCGAAGGCAATGCGCTCAGCGCGGACGAGCGCACGCTGTACGTCACCTGCCGCTGGAGCAACACGCTGTGCGCCATCGACACGGCCACCATGAAGGTCGTGCGCAGCGCGCCCGCGCGCAACGACCCCACGCGCATCTACCGCTGCCGCGACGGCCGGCTGCTGGTGTCCCACTATGGCGACCGCAGCCTGTCCATCGTGGACCCGGCGACGCTCGCCGAGCAGGCCCACATTCCCATGGACGCACGCCCCATCGCGGTCAGCCTGCATCCCACCCGGCCCTGGGCCTTCGTGAGCCAGGACAACGACCGGGTCGGGATCTTCCACCTGGAATCGCGCCGGTTCGAGCGCTCCATCGCCACGCAGCGCGAACCGGACGTGTCGTACACGCTGCAGGGCTGAGCGCGGCGGGGGTGGCGGGCGGGCTGCGGCATCTTCGCCACACCCGTGCGGGCAGGGTGTAACGCCGGGGCGGCGGTGCCGGCGGCGTGGATGGCGGCTTTTACAATGTCCTGTTGCCATTGCGCACAGAGCGTTACCAATGCGCCGCGCCCCCCATCACGCCATTCCACCAAAGGTTCCTTTTGCGCCCGCCCCTCGATTCGTCCCTGCCCACCCCGGGCCCGTCCTCGGAACCGCCCCTGGTGGTGGATCTGGACGGCACGCTCATCCTGACGGACATGCTGCACGAATCGTCGCTGCAGCTGCTGCGGGACGGGCCGTGGCGCGCGCTGGCCCTGCCCGTGTGGCTGGCGCGGGGCAAGGCGGCGCTCAAGCAGGAGATCGGGCAGCGGGTGCAGATGGACGTGGCCACGCTGCCCTACAACGTGCCGTTCGTGCAGTGGCTGCGCAACCAGCACGCGGCCGGGCGGCGCACCGTGCTGTGCACGGCCTCCGACCGCTCGGTGGCGCAGGCCATCGCCGCCCACCTGGGGTGCTTCGACCAGGTGATGGCCAGCGATGGCGCCACCAACCTCGCCGGGCGGGCCAAGGCCGCCGCGCTGGTGCAGGCCTTTGGCGAGCGCGGCTTCGACTACGCCGGCAACTCGCAGGCGGACGTGCCGGTGTGGCAGGCCGCGCGCTCGGCCATCGTGGTCAATGCCTCAGGCGCCGTCACCCGGCGGGCCGAGGCCCACGGCAACGTGGCCGACCGCTTTCCCCGAGAGCCCGCGGGCCTCAAGCCCTGGCGCAAGGCCCTGCGGCTGCACCAGTGGCTCAAGAACCTGCTGCTGTTCGTGCCGCTGGTGGCTGCCCACCGCGTGGCCGACGGCGAGGCCTGGGGCCTCCTGCTGGTGGCCTTCCTGGCCTTCAGCCTGTGCGCCTCGTCGGTCTACGTGGCCAACGACCTGCTCGATCTGGAGAGCGACCGCCGGCACCCGCGCAAGCGCCTGCGGCCCTTCGCCTCGGGCGCGCTGGCCGCCTGGCAGGGCGTGGCCCTGGTCCCGGTGCTCACGGCGGCGAGCTTCGCGCTGGCCTGGCAGGTGGGCCAGGGGTTCTTCGGCTGGCTGCTGGGGTACTTCGCCATCACCTGGGCGTATTCGCTGGCGCTCAAGCGCTGGGTGCTGGTCGATTGCATCGCGCTGGCGGTGCTCTACACGCTGCGCATCGTGGCGGGCGCCTACGCCATCACGCAGCCGCTGTCGTTCTGGCTGCTGGCGTTCTCGGGCTTTCTCTTCCTGTCGCTGGCTTTCGTCAAGCGCTATGCCGAGCTGATGGTGCAGCAGGCCGCGGGCAAGACGCAGGCGCACGGGCGCGGCTACCTCACCTCGGACGCACCCATCGTGCAGAACCTGGGCATCGCCGCCGGCTACACGGCCGTGGTGGTGCTGGCGCTGTACCTCAACAGCGAATCGGTGCTGCTGATGTACCGCGCGCCGGAGATGATCTGGGCCGCCGTGCCCGTGATGGTGTTCTGGGTGAGCTGGATGTGGCTGCGCGCGGTGCGCGGGCAGATGCATGACGACCCGCTGGTCTTCGCCTTCAAGGACCGCGCCAGCCTGGCCGCGGGCGCGCTGTTCAGCCTGGCGATGGTCGCCGCCGCCCTGGGACTGCCGTGGTAGCCGTGCGCTCCTGGGGCCGCCTGAGCGCCGACGACCACGATCTGCGCATCCTGGCCGAACGGCCGCTGGCGCACCTGCCGCGCGAGCCCGGCCAGCACGGGCTGGCGTTCGGCATGGGCCGCAGCTACGGCGATGTGTGCCTGAACCCCGGCGGCGCGCTGTGGTCGCTGCGCGGGCTGGACCGCTTCATCGCCTGGGACGAAGCCACCGGCGACCTGACCTGCGAGGCCGGCATGCTGCTGCGCGACATCCAGCGCACCTTCGTGCCGCGCGGCTGGATGCTGCCCGTGACCCCGGGCACCCAATTGGCCACCGTGGGCGGCGCCATCGCCAACGACGTGCACGGCAAGAACCACCATGTGCAGGGCTCCTTCGGCGACCACGTGCAGGAACTGCGGCTGCTGCGCACCGACGGGCTGTCGATCCGCTGCGGCCCCCAGCTGCACCCCGACTGGTTCGCCGCCACGGTGGGCGGCCTGGGCCTGACCGGCGTGGTCACCCAGGCCACGCTGCGGCTGCGGCGGGTGCCCGGCGCGTGGCTGGACACCGAGACCCTGCCCTACGGCTCGCTGGGCGAGTTCTTCGCCCTGGCCGATGCCTCCGAGGCGGGCTGGGAGCACACCGTCTCGTGGATCGACTGCCTCTCGGGCGCCCGGGCCGGCGGCACGCGCGGTATCTTCCTGCGCGCCAATGCCGCCGCGCCCGAATCCCAGCACGGCCCCGCCCCGAAGGACCGCCAGCGCACCGTGCCGTTCGCGCCGCCCGTCTCGCTGGTCAACCGCCTGAGCCTGCGCCCCTTCAACGCGGCGTACTACCACCTGAACCGCCGCCGCGCCGGCCGCGCGCTGCAGCACTACGAACCGTTCTCCTACCCGCTGGACAACCTGCAGGAATGGAACCGCATCTACGGCCGCCGGGGCTTCTACCAATACCAGTGCGTGGTGCCCCGCCCGCACGGCCCCGATGCCGTGGGCGCCCTGCTGCGCGAGATCACCGCGTCGGGCCAGGGCAGCTTTCTCGGCGTGCTCAAGACCTTCGGCGACCGCGAATCGGTGGGCCTGCTGAGCTTTCCGCAGCCGGGCGTCACGCTGGCGCTCGACTTTCCCAACCTCGGCGACCGCACGCTGCGGCTGTTCGAGCGGCTCGATGCCGTCGTGGCTGAGGCCGGCGGGCGCCTGTACCCCGCCAAGGACGCGCGCATGCCGCGCGCCCTGTTCGAGGCCGGCTACCCGAAGCTCGCCCAATTCCTTCCGTACCGCGACCCGAACATCCGGTCCGCGATGTCGCGGCGCCTGATGGGCGACTGACCTGCGGCTTTTTCTCCAAGACAAGAACGAACTCATCGCCAACATGCAGAACAACAACAACGCCAGCAACGCACCGCAGACCCTCGTGATCGTCGGCGCCACCTCGCTGATCGCGCAGCACTGCGCGCGCCAATGGCTGCAGGCCGGCGGCATCGGCCGCGTGGTGCTCGTGGGGCGCGACGCGGCCCGTCTGCAGGGCGTGGCCGACGACCTGCAGGTGCGCCAGCCCCAGGCCCGCATCGACGTGATGGCCGGCGACGTGACGCAGGCGGCCTCCATCGCCGTGCTGGTGCAGCACCTGGTGGCGCAGGGCGTGCCGGACACCGTGCTCATCGCCCACGGCAGCCTGCCCGACCAGGCCCGGTGCCAGGGCGATCTGGCCAGCGCCGAGCAGGCCATGGCCGTCAACGGCCTGTCGCCCGCGCTGTGCGCGGAGGCGTTCGCCGGCGCGATGCAGGTGGCGGGGCGGGGCACGATCGGCATCATCGGTTCGGTCGCCGGCGACCGCGGCCGCAAATCCAACTACGTGTACGGCGCCGCCAAGGGCCTGGTGGAGCGCTACGCCGAAGGCCTGCAGCACCGCCTGGCGGGCTCGGGCGTGAAGGTGGTGCTCATCAAGCCGGGCCCCACCGACACGCCGATGACGGCGCACCTCAAGGCGCGCGGCGCCAAGCTCGCCAGCGTGGAGCAGGTGGCCCAGGCGGTGGTGCGCGGCATGGCCCGCGGCACGCCCGTGGTCTATGCCCCGGCGAAATGGGCGCTCATCATGGCCGTGATCCGCAACCTGCCGCGCGCGGTCTTCCACAAGATGGACATCTGAGCCATGCCGTGGACCCCTGAACGCCGCCGCCTCTGGGCGGCGGTGGCCCTTGCGGGCTATGCCACGCTCTTTGCCCTGGCGACGGCCGTGGCGGCCTGGCGCACCTTCACGTCCGTGCCGATCTGGGACATGTGGGGCGCACTGGAGTTCTATGCCGACGTGCGCGATGGCGCCGGCTGGCAGGCGTGGTGGCGGCTCTTCAACGAGCACCGCCTCGTGCTGTCCAAGGCCCTGTTCTGGATGGAATACCGCTGGTTCGGCGGCACCCAGGCCTTCCTGATCGCGGTCAACTACCTGCTGGTGGCGGGCAGCATCGCCACCTTCTGGGCCTTCCTGAAGGCGCGCCTGGGGCCGATGACCCGCACGGCGTCGGTGGCGGCGCTGGCGCTGCTGTCCGTCTGGCTGCTGTCGTGGGTGCAGCAGGAAAACCTCACCTGGGCATTCCAGAGCCAGTTCTTCCTGGCCCAGTGGCTGCCGCTGGCCGGGCTGTACTGCCTGTACCGCGCCACGCAGCGCCGCAGGACGTGGGCTGGTTCGCCGGCGGCTGCGCCCTGGGCGTGCTGAGCATCGGCACCATGGCCAACGGCATCATGGCGCTGCCCATGATGGCGCTCTACGCCGCCGTGGCGCGCATGGGCTGGCGCCGCGTGGCGCTGCTGGCGCTGCTGGGCGCCGCGGGCATCGGCGTGTACATGGCGGACTTCGCCGCGCCGACACCCCGGCCCGGCCTGCTGGCCATGCTGCAGAGCCGGCCGCTGGGCCTGCTGCAGTACACGCTGCAATACCTGGGCAGCCCGTTCCAGCACCTCGCGGGGAAGATGGAGACGATGTGGATCAGCCAGGCCTTCGGCGTGCTGTTCACCGTGCTGGCGCTGGCCCGCCTGGTGCCCGCGCTGCGCGCCCCGCGCACGCACGCGCTGGAGCTGTCGCTGCTCACCTTCGTGGCCTTCGTGGCGGGCATCGCCTTCGCCACCGCCAGCGGCCGGCTGCAGTTCAGCATGGAGGGCTCGCTGGCCAGCCGCTACACCACGCCCACGATGATGGCCTGGGCCGCCCTGGGCGTGCTGTACGCCCCGCGCGTGCTGGCCCTGCGCGGCCTCGCGCGCGCCGGTGCCGCCGTGCTGCTGGTGGCGGTGCTGGCGCAGATGCTGTCGGTGCAGCTGCGCGAGACCCGGCGCAGCGATGTCGCGCACCTGCGCATGACCGGCGCGCTCGCGCTGGCGATGGGCGTGCACGACGAGCGGCGCATCGGCATGCTGATCTGGGACCGGGCCCTGGGCGAGCGCATCGTCGCCAAGGCCCGCCAGCAGGGCCACTCGATCTTCGGTCGGCCGCCGCTCGCCGACGCCGCCACGGCCCTGGGCTCGCACACCGACGTGCCGCCCGCCCGCTGCACGGCCTTCGTGGACTGGGTGCAGCGCGTGCAGGGCGATCCGCGCTTCGTCTCGGTGAGCGGCGCGCTGCTGCCCTCCGAAGGCGATGCGCCGCCGCCATCGATGCGCCTCGTCGCGCCCGATGGCACCGTGGTGGGCCTGGGCGTGTCCCACCGCTGGCGCAAGCTGAGCGCGCCGGGAGGACCCCATGCGCCCGCACGCTACCTGACCTTCACCGCCTACCTGCAGGCCGCGCCCGAGGCGCTGCCCACCGCCGTGACCCTGACCGCACCCGGCACCGACTGCTCGGTGGCCCTGCAGATACCGGCGCCGCAGTGAGCGCCCCGAACCCGCCGAGAAAAACCAACACCATGAAGAACGCCAAAATCATCCTGCCGGGAGGCGCCGGCCTCGTGGGCCAGAACCTCGTGGCCCACCTGAAGCTGCACGGCTACCACAACCTCGTCGTGCTGGACAAGCACGCGAGCAACCTCGCCATCCTGCGCCAGGTGCACCCCGACATCGTGGCCGAGGACGCCGACCTGGCCGAGCCCGGCGCGTGGGAGCGCCACTTCGAGGGCGCGGACGTGGTGGTCATGCTGCAGGCGCAGATCGGCGCGCCGCAGGCCGACCCGTTCGTGCGCAACAACCTCACCTCCACCGGCCGCATCCTCGATCTGATCCAGCGCCACCGCATCCCGCAGACCGTGCACATCAGCTCCTCGGTGGTCGAGTCGGTCGCCCAGGACCACTACACCGAGACCAAGCGCGCACAGGAAAAGATGGTGCTGGACAGCGGCATTCCCTGCGTGGTGCTGCGGCCCACGCTGATGTTCGGCTGGTTCGACCGCAAGCACCTGGGCTGGCTGTCGCGCTTCATGCGCAAGGTGCCGGTGTTCCCGATTCCGGGCAGCGGCCGCTACATGCGCCAGCCGCTGTACGCGGCGGACTTCTGCC
The DNA here is from genome assembly GCF_057541515.1 of Acidovorax sp. KNOB132. Lineage (NCBI taxonomy): Bacteria > Pseudomonadati > Pseudomonadota > Betaproteobacteria > Burkholderiales > Comamonadaceae > Acidovorax > Acidovorax sp. KNOB132. The sequence continues at coordinate 13,160 of NZ_BAAJYT010000047.1, read as the reverse complement.
GCATCATCGTGCGCTGCATCGAGGAGCGCCGCGTGGGCGGCGTGTTCAACATCACGGGGCTGGAGAAGGTGGACTACATCGACATCATTCGCCAGATCAAGGCCGCCACGGGCGCGGGCGCCTGGATCGTGAAGATCCCCTACGGCCTCTTCTACCTGCTGCTCAAGGTGTGGGCGCTGTTCGACAAGGACCCGCCGTTCACCGCCGACCAGCTCAAGGCGCTGGTGGCCCACGACGAGTTCGAGGTGATCGACTGGCCCGGCATCTTCGGCGTGCGCGCCACGCCCTTCGCCGAGGCCATCCACGAAACCTTCAACCACCCGGAATACAGCCGCGTGGTGCTGGAGTTCTGATGAGCGCGCAGACCCCCTCTCCTTCCGCATCCACGGCCGCCGCGCCGGGCCAGCGCATCGCCGTGCTGGGCGCCGGCCCCATGGGCCTGGCCGTGGCCTACCAGCTCGCGCGCGACGGCCACCGGCCCGTGGTGTTTGAAGCCGACGACCGCGTGGGCGGCATGACCGCGATGTTCGACTTCGACGGCCTGCCCATCGAGCGCTACTACCACTTCCACTGCACCTCCGACCACGCCTTCCTGCAGATGCTCGACGAACTGGGGCTTTCGGACCGGATGCGCTGGCGCGCCACGCGCATGGGCTACTGGTTCCAAAAGCGCCTGCAGCCCTGGGGCAACCCGGTGGCGCTGCTGCGCTTTCAGGGTCTGGGCCTGGTCGCCAAGTTCCGCTACGGCCTGCACGCGTTCCTGTCCACGAAGCGCACCGACTGGAAGCCGCTCGACGGCGAAGAGGCCACGGGCTGGATCCGCCGCTGGGTGGGCAAGGAGGCCTACGAGGTGCTGTGGCGGCGCCTGTTCGACTACAAGTTCTACGACCATGCCGGCAACCTGTCCGCCGCGTGGATCTGGAGCCGCATCCGCCGCATCGGCCGCTCGCGCTACAGCCTGATGCGCGAAAAGCTCGGCCACCTCGACGGCGGCTCGGCCACGCTGCTGGACGGCATGGTGGCCGACATCCAGCGCCACGGCGGCGAGATCCGCCTGTCCACGCCCGTCACCCGCGTGCGCATGGACGCCACGCGCGTGCAGGGCGTGGAAACGGCGCAGGGCTTCGAGGCCTTCGACAAGGTGGTGAGCACCATTCCCCTGCCCTACGTGCCGCGCACCATGCCCGACCTCCCGCCCGCGCTGCTGGCGCAGTACGGCGCGCTGCAGAACATCGCCGTGGTCTGCGTGATCGCCAAGCTGCGCCAGCCGCTGACCGAGAACTTCTGGCTCAACGTGAACGATCCGGACATGGACATTCCCGGCCTGGTCGAATACAGCAACCTGCGCCCGCTGGCGGAGTCGGTGGTGTATGTGCCGTTCTACATGCCCGGCGAGCACCCCAAGTTCGCCGAGCCCGACGCGGCCTTCCTCGACAAGGTGCGCCGCTACCTGAAGGCCATCAACCCGAAGCTGCAGGACAGCGACTTCCTGGCCCTGCGCGCCAGCCGCTACCGCTACGCCCAGCCCATCTGCCCGCCCAACTACCTGGACAGCCTGCCGCCCGTGCAGTTGCCCGTGCGCGGCCTGTGGGTGGCCGACACGTCCTACTACTACCCCGAGGACCGCGGCATCTCCGAGAGCATTGGCTTCGGGCGCCAGATGGCCGCGCAGGCGGCCGCGGCACCCGTCTAGGCCCCGCATGCTCGCGCAGTTCCGCTCCCGGCAGTTCGTGGCCTTCCTGGTGACCGGCGGCCTGGCCGCGCTCGCCAACTTCATCGCGCGCATCGTGCTCAACCAGTGGATGCCGTTTTCCTACGCCGTGGTGCTGGCCTACGGCGTGGGCATGGTCACGGCCTTCCTGCTGGCGCGCGCCTTCGTGTTCCAGGGCAGCCAGCAGTCGGTGCGCAAGTCCGCCGCGTTCTTCGTGCTGGTGAACCTCGTGGCGGTGGCGCAGACCTGGGCCGTGAGCCTGCTGCTGGCGCGCCAGGTGCTGCCCGCCCTGGGCGTGACCGCCTTCGTGCCCGAGATCGCCCATGCCGTGGGCGTGGCCGTGCCGGTGTTCACAAGCTACCTGGGCCACAAGCGCTGGTCCTTCGCCGACCGCGCATGAAGCCCGGCCACGCCGTCGCCGCGGCCGGGGCCTGCACGGCGGCCTACGTGGCCGCCCTGGTGTGGGCCGACGCGCGCAACCAGGTCTTCGCGCAACTGCCGCAGGTGCTCGCCTGGATGCCCTCGATGGCGGCGATCGCCTTCGCCTCCTACCTGCTGCGCTACCTGCGCTGGCGCTGGCTGCTGGCCCGCGCGGGGCACGCCGTGCCCTGGGGTGCGGGATTTCTGGCCTACCTCTCGGGCTTCGCCTTCACTGCGACCCCCGGCAAGGTGGGCGAGCTGGTGCGTGTGCGCTACTTCGCGCGCGCCGGCGTGCGGCGGCGCGCACCGTCTCGGCTTTCGTGTACGAGCGTGCGTTCGACCTGCTGTGCGTGGTGCTGCTGGCGGCGCTGGCCATCCCCGCCCTGCCGCTGTTCGCGGTGCTGTGGTCCGCCACGGTGTTGGGCAACATCGGCAGCTTCATGCGCGACGTGGCCAGTTCGTGGATGGTGACCGAGCTGTCGTCCAGCCCCACCGCCGTGGCGCTGGTGCAGACGGCGGCCACGCTGCCGATCTTCCTGCTCGCGATCCCGGCCGGCGTGCTGTCGGACATCCTGGACCGCCGGCGCTTTCTGATCGCCGTGCAGGTGCTGCTGGCCTGCGTGAGCGGCACGCTGCTGGTGATGGCGCGCACGAACACGCTCACCGTGGAATCGCTCATCGCGCTCACCTTCGTGGGCGGCATCGGCGCGGCGCTCATGGGGCCCACGTGGCAGTCCATCGTGCCCGAACTGGTGCCCCGCAGCGAGCTGAAAAGCGCCGTGGCGCTCAATTCGCTGGGCATCAACATCGCCCGCGCCATCGGCCCCGCGGCCGGCGGCCTGCTGCTGGCCAGCTTCGGCGCGGCCGCGGCCTATGGCCTAGACGTGGCGAGCTACGGCTTCGTGATCGCCGCGCTGCTGTGGTGGAAGCGCCCCAAGGCCGAGCCCACCGGGCTGAACGAGCAGTTCTTCGGCGCCTTCCGCGCCGGGCTGCGTTACGCGCGCGCCAGCCACGAACTGCACGTGGTGCTGCTGCGCGCGGCGGTGTTCTTTCTGTTCGCCAGCTCCGTCTGGGCGCTGCTGCCGCTGGTGGCGCGGCGCATGCTGGGCGGCACGGCGGGCTTCTAGGCGTGATGCTGGGCGCGGTCGGTGCCGGGGCCATCCTCGGCGCGGTGCTGCTGCCGCGCCTGCGCAAGCGCCTGGATGCCGACGGGCTGGTGCTGCTGGCCTCGCTGCTCACCGCGGGCGTGATGGCCGTGCTCACCCTGGCGCCGCCGCGCGAGGCCGCCGTGGCGCTCATGCTGGTGCTGGGCCTGGGCTGGATCATCGCGCTCACCACGCTCAACGGCGTGGCCCAGGCCGTGCTGCCCAACTGGGTGCGCGGCCGGGGCCTGGCGATCTATCTCATGGTGTTCAACGGCGCCATGGCCGCCGGCAGCCTGGGCTGGGGCCTGGTGGCGGGGCAGGCGGGCCTGCCGGCCACACTGCTGGCCGGCGCGGGTGGCCTGGTGCTGGCGGCGTGGCTCTTTCACCGCGTGAAGCTGCCCACAGGCGAGGCCGACCTGCAGCCGTCCAACCACTGGCCCGAGCCGCTGCTGGCCGAGCCCGTGGCGCACGACCGCGGCCCGGTCATGGTGCAGATCGAATACCGCGTGCGCACGCCCGACCTGCCCGCGTTCCTGCAGGCCATGCAGCACGTGGCGCGCGAACGCCGCCGCGACGGCGCCTATGCCTGGGGCGTGGCCGAGCACACGGCCGAGCCGGGCCGCGTGATCGAGTGGTTCCTGGTCGAGTCGTGGGCCGAGCACCTGCGCCAGCACGGCCGCGTCTCCAGGGCCGACGCGGACCTGCAGGCCGAGGCGCTGCGCTACCACGTGGGGCCGGAGCGGCCCGCAGTGCACCACTATCTGGCGCTGGATGCGCAGAGCGTTGCGGCGGGTGCGGCGTGATGCCGGCGGGGCGGTGGCTGCCGGGTACGGGCGTGGCGGGCCGGACGCCGCCACGCCGGCTTTCAGATCGAAAAGGGCTCCAGCACAATATCCACTAGGGGATTTTGCTATTAAATAAATAGCATTCTTTTGCCGGTGCTGCAGGGCCGATGGCGCCGGGCTGGAGCGGCGTCTGCGTCAGGCCACCCGCGCTTCGATGCGCGCGGCACGTGTCATGGTCAACGCTATTCGAGAACGGATGCAAATTTCGGGAAATGAAGAGTGGCTGACGCGACCGCTCGACAAGGCGAGAGCAGATGATTGCCGAACCCTGCAAACCAAGCGTGGGTTTCTCTCCACGACCCAGCAGTGGTTGTCCAGGCCCGCAGCATTCCAGTCCCTCAGCCGTCGCCGGCAGGTCGGCTTTCGGCAGGTCGTGTCAGCCGGTCTCAGTGCGCAGGGAACGCCAGCAGGTACTCCCAGCTCATGCTGGTGGTGCGTGGGTCATTGGCCACCGGCACGCGGCGGATCGCCAGCAACTGATTGATGCCCGCCGTGGGCGTGACCGTCGCAGTGCCGTCTTCAGCCGTCGTGACGGGCGCCCCCTTCTCGCCCAGCGACAGCCGGATGCCGGCGATGGGCTTCCCATCGAACAGCACGCGCACCCGCATGGGTTGGCCTGCATCGGGCGTGTCCGCCTCCAGGGCCACGATCTCGAACTGTTGCCCCAATTCCTTCTTTGCGATCACGCCCCACTGGATGATGGTCTTGTGGTACTTGAGCGCATGCACACCACTGGTGGCGCCGGGGTTCTCGGTCATGGGCTTGTTCACCATCTGGCCACCCTCGACCTTGCTGAAGAAACCGTTGTCGAAGTGGGCCGCCAGCAACGCGGCCTGGCGCTCGGGCTTCACGCGCACCCCATCGGGCCGCAGTTCCACCGCCACGTCGATCTTGCGGCCTCTGCGATCGAAGGCCTGCAGGCTCTTCAGCTTGTGAGCGGGGTAGGTCTCCAGCTGGCCTTCGTGCCCGCCGAACTGCACGAGGTAGCCGCCGCTGGCATCAGGCTCCAGCCAGACGTTGTGGGCCTGCACGGAGCCCAGGCCCAGGGCCAGCGCTGTGATGGCCAGCAGGCGCAGGAGTGGTGTCGGGGTGGTGGTTTTCATGGCGTTCTCCTGGATTGCCTGAGCTTCCTGGATCGGGTGGTCACAGGTCAGAATTGCAGCTTGGTGCCGAGCTTGAAGGTCCGCGGCGCACCGGGTGCGAAGACCTGCGTGCCTCCGATGACCGAGGCCGAGGTGGCATAGGCCTTGTCGCTCACATTGGCGATGGCGGCGTAGATCTCATAGCGGTTGGCGACTCGGTACGCAGCGCTCAGGTCCACCGTGGCATAGCCGCCATAGCCCACGCTGTTGTCGGCGTTCACCGCATAGGCGCCCACCCGGCGCCAAGTGGCAGTGGTGGACCAGTCCGCGGCAGGCCGCCAGGTGGCGCTCACCGTGGCCATGTAGCGCGGCACGCCGGCCACTTGCTTGCCGATGAGGGCCGCATTGCCGTTCTCGGTGATGCGCGAATGCGCGCTGCCCCAGGTGAGGGCCAGGTCCACGTCGCGGTGTGCTGCCCACAGGGCGCTGGCCTCCACGCCGCTGCGCCGCGTGGCGCCATTGTTCTCGTACACGCCGGGGGCCACGGTGCGGATCTCGTCGGAGGAGGTGAGGCGGAAGGCCGCTACATCCAGCACCAGGCCCTGCACGGGCTTGAACTGCGCACCCACCTCGGTCTGGCGAAAGACGTTGGGGTCGAGCGTGGCGGCGCCCAGTGCGTACTTGGCGAAGGTGCTGGGCAAGGCAAAGCCCTCGGCCCAGCTGGCGCGCAGCTGCACGCCCGGCGCGACGTCGGAGCGCACGCCCAGCTTGGGGCTGGCATGGGACATCCTGGCCAGCGGGCCGCAGGGGTCGGTACCCGTCTCGGCACCGTTGCGCTCGCAATTGCCGGTGAAACGGTCCCAGCGCAGGCCGGCCGAGGGTTTGAACAGAGGGTGGATGGGCGCCTCGATCTCTCCGAAGGCCGAAACACTGTTCAGCTTCGAGGTGCGGTTGTTGATGGCAGGGGCCAGGCGTGCACGGTTGTCCAGCCCGTCGAAGTACAGGTAGTCGGTGGCTTCGCGGAAAGTCTCCAGCCCGGCCACCCAGTTCAGCGGGGTTCCTGCCACCGGGGTGCGGCCGTTCAGGCTGGTGCCCGCGCCATGGACATTGCGGTCGTAAGTCTCCTCGCGCTGGCGCCAGGTGGTGGCATTGACCGGGCGGCTGAACCAGCGTGTGAAGTCCTGCTGCGTGGTGTAGGCAAACGTCAGCAGCTTCACGTCGGGCGAGAGTGCGTAGTTCACGTCCGCGCGCAGCGTGGCGAAGTGCTTGTTGGCGCCATCGTTCATGGCGCGCGGGTCCTTGCCATAGGGGTTCTGCGCGAACTGCGCGGCCGTGACGTAGCCGGGCGAATCGCCATCGGCCTCGTGCCAGCGGCCCGACAGCGCTACGTCCAGGTCGGCGCTGATGCGCTTGCTCCAACGGCCTGCCAATGTGCTGCGGTGATCGTCCGACTGTGCCCGGAAGCCATCGGTGCGGTGGTGCTGCGCCGCCAGGTTCAGGTATTCCCCCTCACCCAGTTTGAGACCCCATGCGCCTTGCAGATCCACCGTGCTGTGGGAGCCGAGACTCGCATCCACCTCCCGGTACTCGCCACGCTTGCGCGTCTCTATCGCCATCAGCCCGGCGCGATTGAAGTTGCCGTACAGCGCCGATACGGGGCCCTTGTAGAGCGTGAAGCGCTCGATCTCCAGCGGCACGATGACATTGAGGTCCACATACCCATCGGCGTGCGACATGGCTTCGTTCAACGGAATACCGTCGAGCACGACGCCCACGTCGCCGCCATGCCCACCACCGCCAAAGCCGCGCATCACGATGGTGTCGGCCACGCCCGAGAGCTGGTAGTTCTGCACGTTCATTCCGGGCACATGGCGCAGCAGCTCTGTCGGCTGGCTCACATGCTTGTCGGCGATCTCTTCGCTGTCGAAGCTCGTGCTGGAATAGGCGGAGGCAGCCCCCTGAAGCGCCTGACCTTTGATCTCGATGGAGTCCAGGGTGGGCGAGGCTTGCTGAGCCGCGGCACACTGGGCTCCTAGGGCCAGCGCCATGGCGGCGTACAGGGGGCGACCATGCAGATTGCTGGCCTGGTGCAGGAATAGACCTCGTGTCATGGGTTTTGCGGTATGAAATGAAGACGCAGGACCGGTGGGCCACGCAGGGTCCATCCCGATCATGGGTCTCGCGCAGTTGCGTCATATGCCCGCGCAGGATGTCGCGGATGCCGCCATGGCGTTGCAGCGCAGCTCCAAGGCTCGCCGAGTATGAAGAACTGCCGTTTGATCTTCAATACGCCTGATGGCGTATCGCAGTCCCCAGCCGAGGCCCTGGTTCATCCAGGCGCCCAGCGGTGGGGCGGCCGCAACGGCACCCGGCTGGCGCGGCGCGCGGGGCGACGATTGAGGACCTCCTTCGTGGAGGCGAAGGCATCGTGCCCGTTGTTGTGGTCGAGGCAGCCGCCATGTGCAGCGACAAGGCCGCTTGCCGCTTAAGCCTTCACATCAACCACTGGTTCGAAGCCCCCAAAGATCATGCGTTTGCCGTCAAAGGGCATGGGCAGGTTGCCGGGAACTGAGGGGTACATGCGCGGGTCTTCCATCATCTTCTTCATCCCTGCATCGCGCGTGGCCTTGTCTGGCCATTCAACCCAGGAAAAAGCCACCGTCTCCTCTGCCGTGGCCTGCACTGCTCTGCGGAAATCGGTGACTTTGCCGTCGGGGACATCGTCGCCCCAGCACTCGATCACGCGGATCGCCCCCAACTCGATGAATATGGGATCGAGCGTGCGGGCATGCTCGATGAACTTTTGCTTGTTGGCGGTAGGGACTGCGATCACGAAACCATCGATGTACGACATGTCATCACTCCTGTTGGATTGATCGTTTGCGCGCTCGTTGGGGCATGCCCCGTATTCCTTCCGCTGGCGGCAGGAGAACCAATTCGATCGTCAGGACGGACCGGGGGCAACGGGTCATGGGAGGCGCAAGAACCGCGCAAAGCCTATCGCTTCCGACAGCGCGGCCCTCTCAGGATAGACCCTCGGGGCGCGGACCACTGCCGCTGCAAGATTCTTCAATCATTGCGTGGGCTGGCCGGCCTGCGCACGGACCATGAATGAAAAGGCGCGCCGTGGTCCGGGCAAGTGGCGCCGTGCGCATCAAGCCTCGGACACCGCCGCCACTTCCACCACGCAGTCGTAGAACGTGGGTGCCGCACCGATGTCGGACAGGGCCTGGCTGGTCAGCTCGTTCACGTTGGTGCCGTTCACGCCGAACTTGCGCCACCAGATGCCCAGGCCGTTGACCACGCCGGGGCGGGCGCGGCCGTTCACGGCGGCGTGGCATTCGTAGCTGCCGCGGTCGTTGAACACGCGCACCCGCGTGCCGTCGGCGATGCCGCGCGGGGCGGCGTCGTCGGGGTGGATCTCCAGCACCGGCTGTGTCTCGATGTTGCGCAGGCTCTGCACGTTCACGAAGGTGGAGTTCAGGAAGTTGCGCGCGGGTGGCGAGATCATGGCCAGCGGGTAGCGGCCGCCAGGCTGCGGCAGCTCGTGGTTGGGCACGTGCACCGGCACGGGCGGCAGGCCCTGGGCCGCCAGCCGCTCGCTGTAGAACTCGCACTTGCCCGACGGCGTGTGAAAGCCGCCCTCGGCGAATGGCGCATCGGGCAGGGGCAGGGGGGCGAAGCCCACTTCCAGCAACTGCCCGAAGTCGATGCGGTCGCCGTAGGCCTGGCGGCACAGGGCCTCGTCGCTGTCGGCAAAGCAGGGCTCGGTATAGCCCATGCGCTCGGCCAGGTCGCGGAAGATGCGGGCGTTGGAGCGCGACTCGCCCAGCGGCGCGATGGCCGGGCGGTTGAGCAGCACGTCGGTGTGGCCGTAGGAGACGTGCACGTCCCAGTGCTCGAGCTGCGTGGTGGCGGGCAGCAGGTAGTCGGCGTAGTCGGCCGTGTCGGTGCGAAAGTGCTCCAGCACCACGGTGAACAGGTCGTCGCGGGCGAAGCCCCGGGCCACCTGCGCGGAGTCGGGCGCCACGGCCACGGGGTTGCTGTTGTAGACCACGACGGCCTCGATCTTCGGGCCGAACTCCGGCGAGGATTCGCGCAGAAGGTCGTCGCCGATGGTCACCATGTTGATGGTGCGCGGCACCGGGCCCGTGTGCAGGTCGGGGCGCTGCAACTGGGCGCGCTGCACGGGAAAGTGGCCGGAGCTCGACAGCAGCAGGCCGCCTGCGCGGTGGCGCCAGGCGCCGGTGAGTGCAGGCAGGCAGGCCACGGCGCGCGTGGCGTTGCCGCCGCCGCGCACGCGCTGCATGCCGTAGTTCAGGCGGATGGCGGCGGGCCGCGTGGTGCCGTAGTCGCGCGCCAGCTGGCGGATCTGCTCCACGGGCAGGCCGCAGACCTCGGCCGCGCGCTCAGGCGGCCACTGCAGCGCGTTCTCGCGCAGCGCGTCCCAGCCCACGGTGTACTGCGCGATGTAGTCGTGGTCGAGCCAGTCGTTGGCGATCAGCTCGTGCATGAGCGACAGGGCCAGGGCCGCATCGGTGCCGGGGCGCAGCTGCAGGTGTTCGTGGCACTTCTCGGCGGTCTCGCTCTTGCGCGGGTCGATGCACACCAGCCGGGCGCCGTCGCGCTTGGCCTGCTGCGCGTAGCGCCAGAAGTGCAGGTTGCTGCCGATGGAGTTGCTGCCCCAGATGACGATGAGGCGCGATTCGGCGAAGAACTCCACCTTCATGCCCAGCTTGCCGCCCAGCGTGTAGTTCAGGCCCTCGCCGCCGGCGGTGGAGCAGATGGTGCGGCCCAACTGCGATGCGCCCAGCCGGTTGAAAAAGCGCCGGTCCATGCTTTCGCCCTGCACCAGGCCCATGGTGCCCGCGTAGCTGTAGGGCAGGACGGCCTGCGGGGCGTGGGCGGCGATGCGCGTCAAACGCGCGGCGATATCGGTGAGTGCCTCGTCCCATGACACCGCCTCGAACTGCGCCCCCGGGCCCTTGGGGCCGACGCGCCGCAGCGGCTGCAGCAGGCGGTCGGGGTGGTTCGTGCGCTCGGCATAGCGCGACACCTTGGCGCACAGCACGCCGCCGGTGTGGCCGTGCGCCGGGTTGCCCTGCACGCGAGTGGCCACGCCGTTGTCCACGGTGGTGAGCAGGGCGCAGGCGTCGGGGCAATCGTGGGGGCAGGCCCCGCGCACTTGCCGGACCGGCTCGGAAAGGGGGGGGATTTCAGTCGTGGACATAGGGGTTTTCCTGTCGATACACTCACCGACCAGCAGCGATGGCGGGGTGGCGACCCCGCGGAACGTCGACGTTTTTGATCGAAGAGGGGATTTCACCATGAAGCATATTGCGTTGGGGCGAAGACGGTTTTCCATCGGCCTGGGGGCCGCCGCGCTCGGCGGTTTCGGGCTGGCACGGGCGCAATCGGAGACGCCCATCGTGCTGGGACAGTCCGCCCCGTTCAGCGGGCCCGCCGCGCAACTGGGGGTGCAACTGCACCAGGGGGCCCAGCTTTACTTCGAGCAGTGGAATGCCCAGGCGGGCTCCGGCCGGCGCACGGTGGAGCTGCGCACGCTGGATGACGGCTACGAGCCCGACCGCTGCGCCGCCAACACGCGCAAGTTCATCACCGACGACGTATTCGCGCTGTTCGGCTACGTAGGCACGCCCACCAGCCTGGCGGCGATGCCGCTGCTCACGCATGCCAAGCTGCCGTTCTTCGCGCCGTTCACCGGGGCCGAGGCCTTGCGCCAGCCCCTGAACCGGCTGGTGTTCCATGTGCGGGCCTCGTACAACGACGAGACCGCCGCCATCGTGAACAAGCTCACCCACCTGGGCCTGAGCAAGATCGGCGTCTTCTACCAGAACGATGCCTATGGCAAGGCGGGCCTGGATGGCATGGTGCTGGCACTGGGCGCCCACAAGCTCGCCCCGGTGGCGCAGGCCACGGTGGAGCGCAATTCGGTGGACGTGGCGGCGGCGGTGCAGACCCTGGTGGCGGCGCGGCCCGAGGCGGTCGTGCAGGTCAGCACCTATGCCGCCAGCGCTGCCTTCGTGCGCGCCGCGCGCAAGGCGGGCTACGGCGGCACGTTCTACAACCTGTCGTTCGTGGGCACGCAGGCGCTGATGGACGAGCTCAAGGCCGATGGCGCGGGCGTGGTGGTCTCGCAGGTGATGCCCTCGCCCTACCAGTCCGCCCGCCAACTCACGCGGGAGTTCCAGGACGCGATCAAGAAGGGCGGCAACAAGGTCCAGGCGAATTACTCCAGCCTGGAGGGCTACCTGGCCGCGCGCGTGTTCACCGAGGGGTTGCGCCAGGCCGGCGGCCGGCCCACGCGCGAATCGCTGATCTCGGCGCTGGAAGGGTTCGGCACGCAGCAGATCGCGGGCTTCCAGGTGGCGTTCGGCCCCGGCAACCACATGGGGTCGCACTTCGTGGAGATGTCGATGCTCACGGGCGACGGCCGCGTGCGCGTCTGAACCGGCGCGGGGCTTTCCTTTCCTACAGCTGGCGCGTCGCCGCCAGCCCCTGCATGAAGGCCTCGCAGCGGGCGAGCTGGTCCAGCGAGACGTATTCGTCGGGCTGGTGCGCCTGCTGGATGCTGCCCGGCCCGCACACCACGGTGGGAATCCCGGCGTTCTTGAACAGCCCCGCCTCGGTGCCGAAGGCCACCAGCGTGGTGCCCTGTTCTCCGGCCAGGCGCTGCGCGAGCCGCGTGACGGCATCGTCCCGGTTGCCCAGGAAGCTCGGGATCTCGCAGATCGTCTCGAAGGTGATGCCGGTGCTGGGCGCCACTTTCTGCATCGCGGGTTCCAGCGACCGGGCATAGGCGATCACCTCGGCCTGCATGCCGGCGGCGTCCGCCGTGGGCAGGTCGCGGAATTCATAGCGGAACTCGGCATCGCGCGGCACCACGTTGTCGGCGATGCCACCATGGAACTGGCCCACGCTGGCGGTGGAGAAGGGCACGTCGAAGCCTTCGAAGCGCGGCTCGTGCCGCTCGAAGCCCTCGGCCATGTCGCGCACGCGACCCACCACGCGCGCGGCCATCTCGATGGCATTCACCGAATGCGGCGTGAGCGAGGAGTGCGCCTCCTTGCCGCGCACGCAGCACTTGTAGCGGTACACGCCCTTGTGCGCGATGGCCGGCACCATGCTGGTGGGCTCGCCCACGATGCAGGCCAGCGGGCGGATGCCGGCGTCCTTCATGTCGGCGATGAGCTCCTTCACGCCGAAGCAGCCCACCTCCTCGTCGTAGCTGAAGGCGTAGTGGATGGCGAAGGGGGCATCGCTGTTCAGGAACGCTTCGGCCTGCGCGAGCGCGATGGCGATGAAGGCCTTCATGTCGGCGCTGCCCCGGCCGTACAGGCGCCCATCCTGCACGGTGGCGCCCAGCGGGTCGAAGGTCCAGTCCTGGCCGTCCCACGGCACGGTGTCGGTGTGCCCGGACAGGATGATGCCGGCAGGCTTGCCCTCGCCCAGCGTGGCGAACAGATTGGCCTTGGTCTTGTCGGCGTTGAAGCTCAGGCGGCTTTTCACGCCGAGCTTTTCGAGCGTGTCGCGCACGAAATGGATGAGATCCAGATTGGAGTGGTGGCTGACGGTGTTCATGCGCACCAGCGTCTGGGCCAGTTGCAGGGCATTCGTGGAGATCATGGTTCCATTCTCCCGGATCCCGCCGGCCTGCGCTGCGAGCACGGGCTCAAAAGCCTTCCCAATCCTTTTCGCTGTGGGCTGCGCTCGCGCTCGGCGCGGTGCCCAGCCGCTTCACGGTGGCCTGCGAAGCTGGCAGCGGTGGCCGTACCGCGCTGGGGCGGGGGCGTGGCACGGCGGGCTGCTGTGGCTGTTGCAGCGATGCCCCGGGCGCGAGCTGGAATACCTCCATGGTCTGCACCAGTTGCTGCGCCTGCGTCTTCAGGCTCTGCGCCGCTGCGGCGCTTTCTTCCACCAGCGCGGCGTTCTGCTG
>NZ_BAAJYT010000046.1:0-23865 GCF_057541515.1 Acidovorax sp. KNOB132 | reverse complement strand
GATGCGCTGCGCCTCGCCGCCCGACAGCGTGGGGCTGGGCTGGCCCAGCGTGAGGTAGCCCAGGCCCACGTCCTTGAGCAGTTGCAGGGGGTGCGCGATGCTGGGCATGCTGGCGAAGAACTCCACCGCCTCGTCCACCTCCATCTGCAGCACGTCGCCGATGCTCTTGCCGCGCCAGGTGACGGCCAGCGTCTCGGGGTTGAAGCGCGCGCCGTGGCAGGTCTCGCAGGGCACCTTCACGTCGGGCAGGAAGCTCATGGCGATGGTGCGGATGCCCTGGCCTTCGCAGCTGGGGCAGCGCCCTTCGCCGGTGTTGAAGCTGAACCGGCCGGCCGCATAGCCGCGCGCCTTGGCCTCCAGCGTTTCGGCGAACAGCTTGCGGATGGTGTCCCAGAAGCCGATGTACGTGGCGGGGCAGCTGCGCGGCGTCTTGCCGATGGGGGTCTGGTCCACCTCCAGCACGCGGTCCACCGTCTCGAAGCCCGACAGGCCGCTGCAGCCCACGAGGGGCGGCGCCTTGCCGGCGTCCATCGCATCGCGCCCGGCCTTGGTGGAGCGCTGCTGCACCCAGGCCTGCACGTTGGCCAGCAGCACGTCGCGCGCCAGGGTCGATTTGCCCGAGCCGCTCACGCCGGTCACGGCCACCAGGCGGTTCAGCGGCACGCTGGCCGTCACGCGCTGCAGGTTGTGCAGGTGCGCGCCGCGCACGGTCAGCCAGTGCTCCGGTTGGGCGGTTTCGGCCTCTTTTTTGGCCGGATGCCCTAGTACTTTCTGCCTTGTTAGCTATCAAAATAGTAGCATCCGAGCGGGCGATGTGCACGGGCGGCACCACCGGGCGACGGGCTTTGAGCGGGTGCCGCATGGCATGCAGCAGGTAGCGGCCGGTCTGCGAATCCTCGGCGGCCTGCACGTCGGCCACGCTGCCCTGCGCCACCAGGCGCCCGCCGCGCTTGCCGGCGCTCGGGCCGATGTCGATGATGTGGTCGGCGCGGCGGATGGTGTCCTCGTCGTGCTCCACCACCACCAGCGTGTTGCCCTTGTCGCCCAGCTTGTGCAGCGCGTTCAGCAGAATCTGGTTGTCTCGCGCGTGCAGCCCGATGGTGGGCTCGTCCAGCACGTAGCACACGCCCTGCAGGTTGCTGCCCAGCTGCGCCGCCAGGCGGATGCGCTGCGCCTCGCCGCCCGAGAGCGTGGGCGCGCCCCGGTCCAGCGTGAGGTAGCCCAGGCCCACCTCTTCCAGGAATTCGAGCCGGCTCTGGATCTCGGGGATCAGGTCGCGCGCGATGTCGGCCTCGCGCTGGCTCAAGGCCGCGCCCTGCTGCAGCGCCTCGATCCACTGCCGGATGTCGGTGACCGACAGCGCGGCGATGTCGGCGATGCCCACGCCCGCACGGCCGGCGGCGGCGTTCTCGCCGAAGCGCACGGCGCGGGCCGTGGCGTTCAGCCGCGTGCCCTGGCAGGTGGGGCAGGCCACGTCGGCCACGTCCTCGGCTTCGGGCTCGGCGAAGGTCTGCTCGCGGCCCTTTTCCTTGTCGTCCTGCACCGAGTCGTCGAACACCTTGCGCTGCTCGCGGGTGAGCTTGACGCCCGTGCCCACGCAGTCCGGGCACCAGCCGTGCTTGCTGTTGTAGGAGAACAGGCGCGGGTCCAGCTCGGCATAGCTGGTGGCGCACACGGGGCAGGCGCGCTTGGTGGAGAACGCCTGCAGCGCCCCGATGTGCGCGGTGGCGGTGCCGGCCACCATGGCGTCCTTCAGGCCATCGAGCTGGCTCAGAACGTGGACCACGCCCTTGCCCAGTTCCAGCGCGCGCGCCAGCGACGAGCGCAGCAGCCCCTCGTTCTCGGGTGACACGTCCAGGCTGGCCACGGGCAGCTCGATGGTGTGCTCCTTGAAGCGGTCGATGCGCGGAAAGCCCGTGGTGGGCAGGAAATGCCCGTCCACCCGCAGGTGGGTGTAGCCGCGCGGGCGCGCCCAGTCGGCCAGCTCGGTGTAGACGCCCTTGCGGTTCATCACCAGCGGCGCCAGCAGGCCGATGTGCTGGCCCTTGAAGTGGCGCAGCAGCTGCGCGGCGATGCTGTCGGGCGTCTGCGGCTGCACGGCGGCGCCGTCGTGGATGCAGTGCTGCACGCCCAGCTTGACGTACAGCAGGCGCAGGAAATGCCACACCTCGGTGGTGGTGCCCACCGTGCTCTTGCGCCCGCCGCGCGACAGGCGCTGCTCGATCGCCACCGTGGGCGGAATGCCGTACACCGCATCCACCTCGGGCCGGCCCGCCGGCTGCACGATGGAGCGCGCATAGGCGTTCAGCGATTCGAGGTAGCGGCGCTGCCCTTCGTTGAACAAAATGTCGAACGCCAGCGTCGACTTGCCCGAGCCCGACACACCGGTGATCACGTTGAACTGGCCGCGCGGAATGTCCACGCTCAGGTTCTTGAGGTTGTGCTCCTTGGCGTTGACGATTTCGATGGCGTTTTTTGGCCGCCGGCGCATGTTCCGCTAGGGCACGCCGCTTCTCTTTTCGTAGCACCGCAGCCTTCTCGTGCACCGAGTGGCCGCCCGCGCCCAGGGCCTGCTCGTACTCGCGCAGCGCGGCGCCCGTGTGCGAGGTGGGGTGCTGGCGCACGTCCTCGGGCGTGCCCTCGGCCACCAGCAGGCCGCCGCCGTCGCCGCCCTCGGGGCCGAGGTCGATGAGCCAGTCGCTGGCACGGATCACGTCCAGGTTGTGCTCGATCACCACCAGCGAATGCCCGGCGTCCAGCAGCTTGCGCAGCGCCCGCATGAGCTTGGCGATGTCGTCGAAATGCAGGCCCGTGGTGGGCTCGTCGAACAGGAACAGCGTGCCCTTGCGCGCCAGCGGCTGGCGCGATTTGCTTTCCACGCGTGCCGCTTCCGCGAGGAAACCGGCCAGCTTCAGGCGCTGGGCCTCGCCGCCCGACAGCGTGGGCACGGGCTGGCCCAGCTTCACGTATTCCAGCCCCACGTCCACGATGGGCTGCAGGGCGCGGATCACGTCGCGGTCGGCAGCGAACAGGGCGGCCGCCTCGCTCACCGTGAGGTCGAGCACGTCGGCCACGTTGAAGGAGCGGCCACCGCGCTCGATGGTCACCTCCAGGATCTCCGGCCGGTAGCGCTTGCCGTCGCAGTCGGGGCAGCGCAGGTACACGTCCGACAGGAACTGCATCTCCACGTGCTCGAACCCCGAGCCGCCGCAGGTCGGGCAGCGCCCGTCGCCCGAATTGAAGCTGAACTTGGCCGCGGTGTAGCTGCGCTGGCGCGACAGCGGCGCCACGGCGAACAGCTCGCGGATCGCGTCCCACGCGCCCACGTAGCTCACCGGGTTGGAGCGCGCGGTCTTGCCGATGGGCGACTGGTCCACGAACACGACCTCGCCCAGGTGGTCCGCGCCCAGCAGGCGGTCGTGCGCGCCAGGCGTCTCCGTCGCCTTGCCGAAGTGGCGCAGCAGCGCGGGGGCCAGCACGTCCTGGATCAGGCTCGACTTGCCCGAGCCGCTCACGCCGGTCACGGTGACCAGGCGCTGCAGCGGGAACTCCACCGACACGTTCTGCAGGTTGTGCTCGCGCGCACCTTCCAGGATCAGGCGCGGCGTGGCCTCCGTCACGCGGCGCTGGTAGCCCATGCCGATCTGCTTGGTGCCGGCCAGGTACTGGCCGGTGAGCGTGTCGGCGCGGCGCAGCTCGCCCGTGGTGCCGTCGAACACGATGGAGCCGCCGCGCTCGCCCGGGCCGGGGCCCATGTCGATCACGCGGTCGGCCGCCAGCATGACGGCCGGGTCGTGCTCCACCACCACCAGCGTGTTGCCCGCATCGCGCAGGCGCAGCATGGCCTCGGTGATGCGGTGCATGTCGCGCGGGTGCAGGCCGATGCTGGGCTCGTCCAGCACGAACAGCGTGTTCACCAGCGAGGTGCCCAGCGCCGTGGTCAGGTTGATGCGCTGCACCTCGCCGCCGCTGAGCGTGCGGCTTTGCCGGTCCAGCGTGAGGTAGCCGATGCCCACGTCGCACAGGTATTTGAGGCGCGTGGTGATCTCTTCATGCAGCAGCTTGAGCGCCTGCGCGTCGCCCCCGGCCGCAGCATCGCCCTCGGGCAGTTCCATGCGGTCGAAGAAGCGCCGCAGCCGGTCGATGGGCAGCAGCATCAGGTCGTGCAGGCACAGGCCGGGCAGCGCTTCGAGTTGCGCGCGGCTCCACTGCACGCCCTGGGGCATGAAGCGGCGGGCCGGGTCGATCGCGATGTCGGCGTCCTCCTTGCTGCCCACGCGCCACAGCAGGCTCTCGGTCTTCAAGCGCGCGCCGCCGCAGGTGGGGCACGGCGTATAGCTGCGGTACTTGGACAGCAGCACGCGGATGTGCATCTTGTAGGCCTTGCTCTCCAGGTACTCGAAGAAGCGCTTGATGCCGTACCACTGCTTGTTCCACTGCCCGTCCTTGTAGCCGGGCGCGCCGCCGATGACCCACTGCTTCTGGTCCTCGGTGAGCTTGTACCAGGGCGTGTCGCGCGGGATGCCGGCGGTTTCGGCGTGCCGCATGAGGTCGTCCTGCGCCTCCTTCCACGCCGGCGTCTGGATGGTCTTGATCGCGCCCGCGCGCAGCGTGAGCTTCTCGTTGGGGATCACGAGCCCATAGTCCACGCCGATCACGCGGCCGAAGCCGCGGCAGGTGTCGCACGCGCCCACGGCGGAGTTGAACGAGAACATCGACGGAATCGGCTCGCTGTAGCGCAGGTCGCTGTCGGGGCAGTGCAGCCCAGTGGAGAAGCGCCACAGTTCCGGCTCGCCGTCGTCCACCAGCCGGTACACGTTCAGCCGCCCGGTGCCGCGCTTGATCGCCACCTCGATGGCCTCCACCACCCGCGCCTTCTCGGCATTGCCCAGGCGGAACCGGTCGGCCACCACATCGAGCAGCTTTCGGAGCCCGGTGGGCGTTGCGACCTCGCGCTCGGCCTGCACCTTGGTGAAGCCGCTGGCGGACAGCCACTGCTCGACCTGCTCGGGCGAGGTGTTGGCGGGCAGCTCGACGGGGAAGGTCAGCACCACGCGCGGGTCGCCGGCCTCGGCGCAGCGGCGCTGCAGCTCGGCGTAGATGGTCTCGGGCGAATCGTGGCGCACCGGCTGCGCGGTCTGCCGGTCGAACAGCTGGCCGGCGCGGGCGAAGAGCAGCTTCAGGTGGTCGTTCAGCTCGGTCATCGTGCCGACCGTGGAGCGGCTGGAGCGCACCGGGTTGGTCTGGTCGATGGCGATGGCGGGCGGCACGCCCTCCACCTTGTCCACGGCGGGCTTGTCCATGCGGTCGAGGAACTGGCGCGCGTAGGCGCTGAAGGTTTCCACGTAGCGGCGCTGGCCCTCGGCGTAGAGGGTGTCGAACACCAGGCTGGATTTGCCCGAACCGCTGGGGCCCGTCACCACCGTCAACTCACCCGTGCGGATGTCCAGATCGAGGTTTTTGAGGTTGTGCTGGCGTGCACCGTGGATGCGGATCAATCCCTGGGTCATCGGGGGTCTTTCGGGTAGGGGAGGCGGAGCATTCTAGGGACGGCTTCCGCGCGCGGAAGGTAGGGCGTTTTCCCATATCGGGGCAAGGCCGCCGTTGGCAACCGCCCGCGGCATGGAAAAGGCCTCCGACCCAGGGTGTTACCTATTGTCACGAATCGCCAACTTCGGCAAGGTGGCGCCCAGGCAGAGGGCTTTCCTCGGCAACCCCTCACGGATTGGAGACACACCATGGCATTCATGCGCAACACCGGCGCCGCACTGGTCCTGGCCGCCTTGCTGTCGGCGGCCCAGGCACAGATTCTCATCGGCCAGACCGCCGGATTCTCGGGGGCAGTGGCCTCGGGCGTGCAGGAGACGACCGAGGGCGCCAAGCTGTACCTGGACGCCGTCAACGGCCGGGGCGGGGTCCACGGGCAGAAGGTGGAACTGGTCTCGCTGGACGACAAGTTCGATCCGCAACTGTCCGTCGCCAATGCCCGCAAGCTGATCGAGGAGCAGAACGTCTCCGCCCTCTTCCTCACGCGCGGCACGCCCCACACCGAGGCCATCATTCCGCTGCTGGACAAGCACGGCGTGGCCCTGGTCGGCCCCTCCACCGGCGCCATGGTGCTGCACAAGCCGGTGCGCAAGAACGTCTTCAACGTGCGCGCCACTTACCAGCGCGAAGCCGAAAAGGCGATCTCCCACCTGGTCTCCATGGGCATCACCCGGATCGCCGTGGTGCAGGCGGACGACAGCTTCGGGGCCGACGGCATGGTCGGCGCGCAAAAGGGGCTGGAAGCCGCCAAGCTCAAGGCCGTGCTGCAGGAAAAGTTCGACCGCTCCAAGCCGGACTTCGCCCCCATCGCACCCAAGATCGTGCAGTCGCAGGCCCAGGCCGTGCTGATGATCGCCTCGGGCACCGCCGTGGCCGAAGGCTATGCGGCATTTCGCGCCGCCGGATCGGGCGCGCAGATGGTCACGCTGTCCAACAACGCCTCCGCCGGCTTTGCCAAAAGCCTGGGCGCCAACGCCCGCGGTGTGATCGTCACCCAGGTGTTCCCCAACGAACGGGCCATGAACTTCCCCCTGGTGCGCGAGGCGCAGGACCTCGCCAAGGCCCAGGGCAAGGAAATCAGCCCCGCCATGCTGGAAGGCTATGCCGCCGCAAAGGTCCTGGTCGAAGGCCTGCGCCGCGCCGGCCCCAAGCCCTCCCGCGACCGCATCCAGGCGGCCCTGGAAGGGCTGCAGAAGTTCGACCTGGGCGGGCTGGAGGTCAGCTACAGCCCCGAGGACCACACCGGCCTGGACTTCGCCGACCTGTCTATCATCGGAACCGACGGAAAATTCCGCCGCTGAAGGCCCGGGCAGCATGCCCGGGCGGCCGCAGTGGCCCGGCCCATCCGGGGGATATGAGGGAAGCCGCGGCCATCGCCTCGGCACGATCCTCGGACCTTTGGGTTACGTTCTTTCCTGAGAAGCGCTATCGCCGGACATGCCGGGGCCGGAGCGAGTCCGGCACGCCCCTCCATCCTTTGACCAGAGAGCTATGAGAACCCTCCAGAAAATCAGCGCGGGCGTGGCCTTGACGGCGCTGCTGTCGGCCGCGCAGGCGCAGATCCTCATCGGACAGACTGCCGGTTTTTCCGGCACGGTGGCCGCAGGGGTGCAGGAAACCACCGACGGCGCCAAGCTGTACCTGGACGCCATCAATGCGCGGGGTGGCATCCACGGGCAGAAAATCCAGCTCATCTCGCTGGACGACCAACTCGACCCCCAACTGGCCGCGGCCAATGCCCGCAAGCTGATCGAAGAGCAGAACGTCTCCGCTCTCTTTCTCACGCGCGGCACGCCGCCCACCGAGGCCGTCATCCCGCTGCTGGACAAATACGGCGTGGCGCTGGTCGGCCCCTCCACCGGAGCCATGGTGCTGCACCGGCCCGTGCGCCGGAACGTCTTCAACGTGCGGGCGCCCTACCAGCGCGAAGCCGAGAAGGCCATCGCGCACCTGGCATCCACCGGCATCACCAAGATCGCCGTGGTCCATGCGGACGACAGCTTCGGCGCGGACGGCCTGGTCGGCGCGCAAAAGGGGCTGGACACCGCCAAGCTCAAAGCCGTGCTGCTGGAGAAAGTCGACCGCACCAAGCCCGATTTCAGAGCCCTCGTGCCCAAGATCGCGAAGTCGCAGGCCCAGGCCGTGCTGATGATCGCCTCCAGCACCGCTGTGGCCGAAGGCTACGCGGCCCTGCGCGCCGCAGGATCGACGGCGCAGGTGGCCACGCTGTCCAACAATGCCTCCGCGGGTTTCGCCAAAAGCCTGGGAGCCAACGCCCGCGGTGTGATCGTCACCCAGGTGTTCCCCAATGAGCGCGCCGTGAACGTGCCGCTCGTGAGCGAAGCGCAGGGCCTCGCCAAGAGCCGGGGCAAGGAAGTCAGCCCCGCCATGCTGGAAGGTTTCGCGGCCGCCAAGGTGCTGGTCGAAGGCCTGCGCCGCGCCGGCCCCAAGCCCACCCGGGAGCGGATCCATGCCGCGCTGGAAGGCTTGCAGAAAGTCGATCTGGGCGGCCTGGAGGTGAGCTACGGCCCCGACGACCACACCGGGCTGGACTTTGCCGAACTGTCCATCCTCGGCGCGGACGGGAAATTCCGCCGCTGAGGGGCTGAAAACCTCGCTTTCGCCCGCCCGACCGACTGCGCTCGGCAAAAAAGCCCGCATCAGCGGGCTTCTTCACGTCTGCATCGGGCAGCCGCCTGTTTTCAGGAAGCGCTGCTGGCTCCCGAGGCGGGCACCGCGGGCGCCGATGCGGGGCTGCTGGCTGCGGGGGCCGCCGTTTCAGGCACATGCACGGCATCGGCCCCGTGCTTTTCACCGCTCATGTCCACTTTGTCTCCGGCTTTCATGATGACGAAGAGCGACAGCGCTGCGAACAGAACGAAGCCCACGACAATTTTCCACATACCTATCTCCTTTTTAGTGAAACGAACGGCTGAAAAAAAGCCCCACACCCCTTTCGGGATGTGAGGCTCGGATCGTCTGGAACACGGGTTGGCAGCCGGGGCCGCCGACCCGCGTCAACCATCAGAATGCGTGGCGAACGCCCACGGCCACGGAGCTGAAGTCAGCGCCGGCGATGCCCGTCATGTAAGCGGCGTTGCGGCTGTTGTTCACCTTCGTGTAGTAGCCGTACACCTTGGTGCGCTTGCTCAGGTTGTAGTTGTAGCCCAGCGTGTATTGCGTAGCGGCGCTGTCAGCCACGTTCTTGTACTTGCCGGCACGGCCCACGTTCACGTGGAATTCCGAAGCGCCCATCAGGTAGGCACCCGACAGACGGAACGTGTTGCGCTTGCCGCCATTCAGGACGTATGCGTCTTCGTCACGTTGGTAGTAACCGCCGAACATGAACGAACCCATCGTGTACAGGCCGCGCAGTGCGAACTGGTTCACGTCGCCTTGCTTGCTGTAGCCAGCGCCCAGGGCCAGAGCGCCCAGGTTGTAGTTGGCAGCCAGGTCATAGGCGTTCTTCACGCCGACAGCTTGCTCGTGCAGCGCCACGGCGCCTTCGACGGTCAGGCCGCCGAAATCGGGCGTGCGGTAGGAAATCTTGTTGGCATCGGGCATCACGTAGGCGTAGAACGCATCGGACGACGAACCGGTGTCGTGGTTGTGCAGGCTGACGTAGTCGGCCGTGGCGTAGTAGGACTCAGCCGTGAAGCGGCCCAGGCGCAGGGCGCCGAAACCACCCGACAGGTTCACTTCGCTTTGACGGGCGAAGAAGCCACGTGCATCGGAAGAACCGGTGTCGGAAGCGAAGCCGCTTTCCAGTTGGAAGCCAGCCTTCAGGCCACCGCCGAGGTCTTCCACGCCCTTGAAGCCGAAACGCGAAGCGTTGTTGAACAGACCGGTGGTCTTGGTGTCGCCCACTTCTTGGCGTTCCACCGTGGTGTTCACACGGCCATACAGCGTGACGCTGCTTTGGGCGAAGGCAGCGGTGCTACCCAGGAGAGCCAGCACAGCCAGTGCCAAACGATTCGTCTTTTGCATGTGATTTCCTTGAATGCTTTTATCCATCAGATGGTGTGGTAGGCACTGCAGAGCGGGTGGCCGCCGGGCGTTGGTGCAACTACTTACGAAATTCTAGGGGGTGGCGCCTCAATACCACCCCCAAAAGTCATTTTCATAACAGCCTTGATGCATCGCCACCACACTTTGGCGTTTTTTGCCAACACATGCAGCCCTTTTCCATGCTGCGGGCCCCGGATTCCCGGGCGCCCGCGCGGTTCCATCAGTCGTTGGCGTAGATGTCCACGTCCTTGGTTTCGCGGATGAACAGCGTGCCGATCACCGCCGTGGCGCCCGCGATGATGATGGGGTACCACAGGCCGTTGTACATGTTGCCGGTCTGCGCCACGATGGCGAACGAGGTGGTGGGCAGCAGGCCACCGAACCAGCCATTGCCGATGTGGTAGGGCAGGCTCATCGACGTGTAGCGGATGCGGGTGGGGAACATTTCCACCAGCATGGCGGCGATGGGGCCGTACACCATGGTCACCAGCAGCACGAGGTAGGTCAGCAGGGCGACCATCATCCCCTTGTTCATCTTGGCGGGGTCGGCCTTCGTGGGGTAGCCATCGGCCTTGAGCGTGTCGGCCACCGTTTTCTTGAACTCCGCATCCTTGGCCTTGACCTGGTCGGCGGGCAGGCCCTTGGCGCTGTAGCTCGCGATGGTGGTGGCACCGATCTTGATCACGGCTGGCGTGCCGGCTGGCGCGACTTCATTGTCATAACTCACCGAACCGGCGGCCAGCACCTGTTTGGCGATGTCGCACGAACTCGTGAACTTGGATGTGCCCGTGGGGTTGAACTGGAACGAGCACTCGGCAGGATCGGCAACGATCACCACCTTGTTCTTGGCCTGCGCGGCGGCGAGATCGGGATTGGCCGCTTCGGTCAGGGCCTTGAACACCGGGAAGTACGTCAGCACGGCGAGCACGCAGCCCAGCATGATGATGGGCTTGCGGCCGATCTTGTCCGACAGCGAACCGAAAACGATGAAAAACGGTGTGCCGATCAGCAGCGCGGCAGCGATCATCAGGTTGGCCGTGACGGCGTCCACCTTCAGCTGCTGCGTAAGGAAGAACAGCGCATAGAACTGCCCCGTGTACCAGACCACGGCCTGGCCGGCGGTCAGGCCGATCAGCGCGAGGATCACGATCTTGAGGTTCTTCCACTCGCCGAACGACTCCGACAAAGGCGCCTTGGAGGTCTTGCCTTCGGCCTTCATCTTCTGGAAGGCGGGCGATTCCGACAGCGACAACCGGATCCACACCGAAATGCCCAGCAGCAGGATGGACACCAGGAACGGAATGCGCCAGCCCCAATCACCGAACTGCTGCTCGCCCATCACGGTGCGGGTGCCCAGAATGACCAGCAGCGACAGGAACAGGCCCAGCGTGGCGGTGGTCTGGATCCACGAGGTGTAGGCGCCGCGCTTGCCCTGGGGCGCGTGCTCGGCCACATAGGTGGCGGCCCCGCCGTACTCGCCACCGAGGGCCAGGCCCTGCAGCATGCGCAACGCGATCAGGATCACCGGCGCGGCCACGCCGATGCTGGCGTAGGTCGGCAGGATGCCCACGATGAACGTGGACAGGCCCATGATCAGAATGGTGACGAGAAAGGTGTACTTGCGCCCGATCATGTCGCCCAGGCGGCCGAACACCAGTGCGCCGAAAGGCCGCACGATGAACCCGGCCGCGAAGGCCAGCAGCGCGAAGATGAAGGCCGAGCCCGCATCCAGGCCGCTGAAGAACTGCTTGGCGATGATGGCCGCAAGCGAGCCGTACAGGTAGAAGTCATACCACTCAAACACGGTGCCCAGCGACGAGGCGAAGATGACTTTTCTCTCTTCCGGCGACATGGGCCGGGATGCAACATTGGTAGCCATGGTGCTTGTCTCCATTGGTGGTCGGATGGATGCGGAAATGCACGGTGCGATGGGGTTTCCGGGCACTCGTCGCAGCCTGGGTCGCAATATCGGACGTACATCTGACCAAACACTGACAAGCGCCGTTGGCTTGCCGGCACCCTGGACTGACTGCCAACTGACAAACTCCGGGCCAACCCTGTATTCGCATTTCTCGATGCGGTAAATCAGGGGTAAAACAGCGGTGCAGCCCATCGAACGGGCCACGGAGGCCACCACGACGCACCGCCGCGCCGCGGGAAAACCCTGCCGAGGACTAACCCTGAAAGGACGGGAACGCCAGGGAAATCAGCCGCGTCAGCGCAATAGCGTGAGTCAGCTTGGCGCTTGCCGCCGGGTTCGGCGGGATCAGGCGGCGGCTGGCGGCAGGCTGGAGGGCAGCGCCTCGGCACGGCCCCATGCGGGGCCTTCGAACCAGGGATCGCCGCTCAGGCAGGCCCGCAGCATGGGCAGGCTGTCCAGCCCCCAGAACAGGCGGCCTTCCACCTCGAACGCCGGCACGCCGAACACGCCACGCTGCGCCGCCGTGTCGGTGTTGGCGCGCAGCAGGGCCTTGGCGGTGGCGCCTGCGGGATCCGGGCGCACCTGCTGTGTGAGTGCCTCGGCCAGCGCCTGCAGCCGCGCGGGGTTGTTGGCATCGTGTCCGCCCAGCCACACGTGGCGCAGCACCGTGCCGGCCACGAAACGGTTGATGGCGCCGTCCTCGCTGCAGGCCAGCGACTGGCGCAGCAGCGGCAATGGGTTGAACGGGTGCTGGGCCGGCATGGCCAGGCCCGTGCCGAGCGAATGGCCCAGCCATTCGGCATGGCGGTAGGTCCACAGCCGCTTGGCAGGAATGCCCGCCGGGCCGGGGTTGCCGTGGCGCTGCAGCAGCGCGCCCAGCAGCACGGGCCGGTACTCGACGCTGTAGCTCAGTCCTTCCAGGGCCTTCGGCAACTGCTCGAACGCCAGCCAGGCATAGGGCGAGACGAAGTCCAGGTAGAAGGTGATGTGCTTCACGGCAGGTCCGGGAAAGGGGATGGCGGGGGAAACTCGAAACCCGCGCGCTGCGCGAGGCGGGCCCAGATCGCGCGGCGTTCAGCACCATCCGCGCCCGACCATGCGCGGATCTCGTCCAGCGTGCGAAAGCAGCCGTCGCAGGAGGTGCCATCGGCGGACAGGCGGCACACCGAGATGCACGGCGAGGGCACGCCGTCCGTGCTGGCCTCGTCGAAATAGCCTCCCGCGCTCAACAGCATTGCGCGGTTAGCTATTGATTCAATATCACTCATGATTCGGTCGGCGCTTGCACCACATCAACCACCGGCGCGCTGGTGAGCTTTTCCAGATCCTGCGGGCGCAGCGCGAACACGCTGTGCGGGTGGCCGGCCGCGGCCCAGATCTCCTCGAAGCGGAACAGCTCGCGGTCGATCAGCGTGACCGGCGGCGTGGCGTGGCCCACGGGGGACACCCCGCCGATCGAGAAGCCCGTGCGCGCCTTGACGAACTCGGCATCGGCCCGGCCGATCTTGCCGATGTGGGCCTCGACCTTCTTCTCATCCACGCGCCGGTCGCCCGAGGTGACGACCAGCACGGCCGCATCGTCGCTCTTGCGCCGGAAGATGATGCTCTTGGCCACCTGGCCGACCAGGATGCCCAGGCCATCGGCCGCCTGCTGGGCGGTGCGCGCCGCGTCGTCGAGCATGCGCGGCATGTGCGGATGGCCCAGCGATTGCAGCGTGGCGGCGACGCGCTGGACGCCTTCGGGAAGGGGAATGAGTTCGGCTGCGCACATGGGTGTCTCAAGGCCGGAAGGCCGGTGGTCCAAAGCCGTGAATCTTAGCGATGGCCGCCGGCGCGCGCAGCCCTTCGGCGTTCAAGCCGCCGCGCGCTCCTGGTGCACCCCGGGCCCCTGCTCCGCCAGATCCCAGAACAGGCCGGCCATGATCTGCAGCGATTCGCGCGTGACGTCCGCCAGGATGTGCTCGTTGGGCGCGTGCTGCGAGCACGCCGGATACGAGTGCGGCACCCACAGCGTGGGCAGGCCCAGCGTTTCGGAGAACACGTCGTTGGGCAGCGAGCCGCCCAGGTTGGGCAGCAGCGCCGGCCGCTGGCCGGTGGAGCGCTCGATGGAGGCCAGGCCCCAGCGCACCCAGGCGTCGTCCGGGTCCAGCCGGGTGGCGGCCATGTGCACGTCGGTGCCGCGCACTTCCACGTCCGTGAAGCCGCGGGCCCGCAGGTGCTCGCGGATGTGGTCCAGGAACGCCGTGGGGTCGGAGCCCACCACGTAGCGCATGTGGCAGTGCGCGCGCGCCTCGGCGGGAATGGCATGCACCGGCATGGCCGGGTTGCCGGTGGTGAAGGCCAGCACCTCCAGGCTGTTCCAGCCGATCACGCGCTCGGACGGAGTCAGGCCGGGCTCGCCCCAGTCCGGGTCGATCTCGGGGTCGTCCGGGCCACCGCCCACGTCGATGTCGCGCAGCGCCTCGCGCACGCTGGCGGGCAGCTCGGTGGGGCGCAGGCCCGGCACCTGGATGCGGCCGCGCTCGTCCACCAGGCTGGCGATGGCATGCGCCAGCCGGATGCCCGGGTTGCGCAGCAGGCCGCCCCAGTTGCCCGAGTGGTGGCCACCGTCGCGCAGCTTCACGTGCAGGTCGAAATTGAAGACGCCGCGCGACCCCAGGAACAGGGTGGCGCGCGAGGCGGACACCCGGGGCCCGTCGGAGGCGATGAACAGGTCGGCCGCGAGCGCATCGCGCTCGTTCGCGCACACCGCGTTCAGGCCTGGCGAGCCGTCCTCCTCGCCCATCTCCAGGATGATCTTGACGTTGTAGCCCAGGCGGCCGCCTCGCACCGCCAGCACCTGCTCCAGCGCGGTGAGGTTGATGGTGTGCTGGCCCTTGTTGTCGGCCGTGCCGCGGCCATACCAGCGGTTGCCCTCCACCACGATGTCCCACGGTTTGAGGCCCGCGCGCCATTGCGCGTCGTAGCCGCGCACCACATCGCCGTGGCCGTAGGTCAGCAGCGTGAAGGCCGCGCCCTCTTCGGCGCGCTCGGCCAGCAGGAAGGGGCTCTTGCCCGGCACCGGGTTGTCCACCACACGGCAGGCAAAGCCCAGCGCCTGCAGCTGCGGCACCATTTCCTCGGTCAGGTAGGCGTGCAGGATGGGGCCGCTGGCGGCGTCCTGGCTTTCGGTGCGGAAGGCGACCCGGCGCGCCAGCGTCTGCTGAAAGCGCCCGTCATCGAAGCAGGCCAGCGTCTGGGCAATGGCTTGGTCACGGCTCATGGAAAAGGTCCTCGGGTGGGGTGGGTGGAGTGAATGGAAGGTGCGTATGGCCGCTCAGGCCACGGCCGCACGTTCGATGTCGGGAATGCCCAGGCCCGGCTCGGGCGTGAGCGCGGAGGCCAGCAGCCGGCGGGTGTAGGCGTGTTCGGGCCGGGCGAAGATCTGCTCGCGCGTGCCCAGTTCCACGATGGCGCCGCGGTACATCACGGCCACGCGGTCCACCAGGTGCTCGACCACGCCCAGGTCGTGGCTGATGAACAGGTAGGTCAGGCCGAACTCGGCCTTGAGGTCGAGCAGCAGGTTCAGGATCTGCGCCTGCACCGACACGTCGAGCGCCGAGGTCGGTTCGTCGCAGATCAGGATGTCGGGCCGCAGCACCAGCGCCCGCGCGATGGCCACGCGCTGGCGCTGCCCGCCCGACAGCTGGTTGGGGTACTGCGCATGGGTGCGCTCGGGCATGCCGACCAGATCGAGCATCTCGCGCACGCGCCGGCGCTGCTCCACGGCCGTGCCCACCTGGTGCAGGCGCAGCGGCACGCCGACGATGTCGGCCACGGTGCGGCGCGGGTTGAGCGACGAGTACGGGTCCTGGAAGATGGGCTGGATGCGCCGCGCCAGCGCGCGGCGCTGACGCGGATCGATCTCCTTGCCATCGACCAGCACGCTGCCCGAGCTGGGCGGCAGCAGGCCCAGCAGCATCTTGGCGAGCGTGCTCTTGCCGCAGCCGGATTCGCCGACCAGGCCCAGCGTTTCGCCCTTGCGAACGCGCAGCGAGACGTCATTCACCGCGTGGATCTCGCCGGGCGCGCGGAACAGTCCGCGCTTCAGGCGGAAGCTGCGGTGCAGCGCGCACAGCTCCAGCGCGATGTCGCTGCCGGGTGCCGGGGGTAGGGGTTTGGGGGTCATGCGGCCTCCGCCAGGGGATGGGCCTGCACGCAGCGGACCGCGTGGTGGGCATCCACCGCCACATAGGGCGGCGTATGCGCGCAGGCCGGTTGCGCGTGCGCGCAGCGGTTGGAAAAAGCGCAGCCCTGGACGGTGCCGACCAGGCTGGGCACCACGCCGGGAATGGCCTGCAGCCGGCTGCCCGGCAGCGTCTTGCCGCGCACGGGAATGCAGTTGAGCAGGCCCTGCGTGTAGGGGTGCGTGGGCCGCGCGAACAGCTCGCCCACCGGCGCGGTCTCGATCACCTCGCCCGCATACATCACCGCGACGCGGTCGGCGATGCGCGCCACCACGCCCAGATCGTGGGTGATGAAGACCACGGCCGTGCCGAACTCCTGCTGCAGCTCGCGCAGCAGCCGCAGGATCTGCGCCTGGATGGTCACGTCCAGCGCGGTCGTGGGCTCGTCGGCAATGATGAGGTCGGGCTCGCACATCAGCGCCATGGCGATCATCACGCGCTGGCGCAGGCCGCCCGAGAGCTGGTGCGGGTACTGGCGCAGGCGCTCGGGCGCCTGCGGCACGCCCGCCCGCTCCAGCAGGTACACGGCCCGCTCGCGCGCCTGGGCCATGCTCACCTTGCGGTGCGCGCGCAGCGCCTCGCACAGCTGGTCGCCCAGCGTGTACGACGGGTTGAGCGAGGTCATCGGCTCCTGGAAGATCATCGCCATGCGGGCGCCGCGCAGCGCCGCCATGCCGCGCTCGGGCAGGCTCTGCAGCTCGGCACCGTCGAAACGGATGTGGTCGGCCGTGCGCACCGCCTTGCGCGGCAGCAGGCCCATGAGCGCGAGCGAGGTCATCGACTTGCCGCAGCCCGATTCGCCCACCAGGCAGAGCAGTTCGCCGCGGTTCACATGGAAGTCGATGCCGCGCACCGCGTGCAGCATGCCGCGCTCGGTGGGCAGGTCCACGCGCAGGTTCTTCACGTCCAGCAAAGGGGTGGTCATGGGTCTTTGCCTTTCAGTTCCGGCCATCGGGGGCCGTGAGATCGCGGATGCCGTCGCCCACCAGGTTGATGGCCAGCACCAGCACGGCCAGCACCACGCCGGGGATCAGGATCACCCAGGGCTGGAAGAACATGTAGGCCTTGCCCTCGGCCACCATCAGGCCCCACGACGGCGTGGGCGGCTGCACGCCCAGGCCCAGGAACGAGAGGGTCGATTCGAGCAGGATGGCGTGCGCCATCTCCAGCGTGGCGACCACGGTGAGCGCGCTCATCAGGTTGGGCAGCAGCTCGCGCACCAGGATGTACGGCGTGGATGCACCCAGCGCCTTGGCCGCCGCGATGAACTCGGCATCGCGCAGCTGCTGCGTGGCCGAGCGGGTCACGATGGCGAAGCGGTCCCACAGCAGCAGGCCCAGCAGCACGATCACCACCTGCAGCGAGCCGCCCACGAGCGAGGCCATGGCCAGCGCCACCAGCACCACCGGCATGGCCAGGCGCGTGGTGATGATGTAGCTGATGACCGCATCCACCCGGCCGCCGAAGTAGCCGGCCAGCACGCCCAGCGTGGTACCGATGGCCCCGGCGATGAGCGCCGTGACCACACCGATCAGCAGCGACACGCGGGCGCCGTAGATGAGGCGGCTCAGGTAGTCGCGGCCGAGCTTGTCGGTGCCCAGCACGTGCTCCCAGCTGCCCTTGGCATGCCAGACGGGCGGAATGAGGCGCTGGGTCACATCCTGCGCATAGGGGTCGTGCGGGCTGATCCAGGGGGCGAGCAGCGCGGCCACCAGGGCCAGCACGAGCACGATGCGCCGAGCACCAGGCCGCGCTGGCCCAGCACGCGGCGCAGCCAGCGGCGCCAGGCCGGTGGCGACGGCAGGGCCAGGGTGGCCGCCGCGCCGGGGGAGGAAAGGGTGGTGGAAGCGTTCATGGCAGTCTCCGGTGCGGTGGCGTCAGCGGGTGCGCATGCGCGGGTCGAGCGCGGCGTTGAGCACGTCGGCCAGGAAGGTGAGCGCGATGTAGAACACCGCGATGATCAGCACCACGGCCTGCACCACGGGGTAGTCGTTGCGCGCGATGGAGTCCCACGCGAGCTGCCCCAGCCCCTGCATGGAATACACCGACTCGATCACCACCGAGCCGCCGAGCATGAAGCCCAGCTCCACCGCGGCCAGCGCCACCACCGGAATGATGGCGTTGCGCAGCGCGTGCTTGAACACCACGCGCGAGCGGCTCAGGCCCTTGGCGCGCGCGGTGCGGATGTAGTCCGCGCCCAGCACGTCCAGCATGCCGGCCCGCGTGAGCCGCATCATGGCCGGCATGGCGTAGTAGCCCAGCGCCACCGCCGGCAGCACGAAATGCTGCCAGCTCGTGTTGCCCGCCACGGGCAGCCACTTCAGGCCCACGGCGAACAGCAGCACCAGCGTGAGCGCGAACCAGAAGGTCGGCATGGCCTGGCCCACCACCGCCACCATCAAGGCCAGGCGGTCGATCCACGTGTCGCGGTAGAGCGCGGCCAGCACGCCCAATGGAATGGCCACGGCCACGGCCAGCAGCAGCGCCACGCCACCGAGCTTGAGCGTGATGGGCAGGCGCTCGCCGACCAGCTCCATGACGGTGTTCTGGAAATAGAACGACCGCCCGAAATCCAGCCGCGCCGCCGCACCCAGCCAGTCGAAGAACTGCTCCACGATGGGGCGATCCAGGCCGTACTGCACGCGGATCTTCTCCACGTCGGCGGCGCTCGATTCCGGGCCCGCGATCGCGGTGGCCAGGTCGCCCGACAGGTGCAGCAGCATGAAGCTGACGACCGCCACGGTCAGCATGACGCTCAGCGCCACCAGCAGGCGGCGAAAGATGTAGATCAGCATGGCAGGGGCCCGCGAGGGTGTGGGAGGGACACGAACGCCGGGGCCGTCACTTCCAGCTGGCCTGGAAGAAGCGCGGCAGCTCGTCGGGCTGGGCCTCGAACTTCAGGTCCGAGGTGAACGCGTAGTTGGTCGAGTACGAAAACAGCGGCGCCCACATGGCCTGGGTGGAGATGCGCTGCAGCGCCTGGGCGTACTTGGCCTTGCGCTCGGCTTTGTCCACCGTGGCGTCGGCCGTCTGCATCAGCGCGATGACCTGCGGGTCCTTGGCGGTGTCGTCGGGGCCGCCTTTGAAGAAGTTGCCCACGAAGGCCGAAGCGTCGTTGATCGAGAACGATCCCCAGGCCTGGAACGTGAGCGGCGCACGGCCGGCGCGCAGCTCGGTGCGCAGCGCCGGGTACTGCACGAAATGCAGCCGCGCGCGGATGCCGACCTTGCGCAGGTCGCCGATCATCGCCTCGGCGTACTCGCGCTCGCGGTAGGCCCACAGCGCGGTGTCGAAACCGTTCGGGTAGCCTGCCTCGGCCAGCAGCGCCTTGGCCTTGGCCGGGTTGTATTCGTACTGCTGCACCTTGCTGGTGTCGCAGCCGAACTGCGTGCGAAAGCACGGCGCATACACCGGCTGGCTGCCGCCGCGCACCAGGCTGTCGGCCAGCCCCTTGCGGTTGATGGCGTAGTTGAGCGCCTGGCGCACGCGGGGGTCCTTGAAGGGCGCGGCCTCGGGGGTGGTGCCGTTGTTGTTGATGGAGATGAAGCCCACGCGCATGGTTTCGCCGCTCAGCACCGAGAGGTTGGGCGCCGCCTTCAGCGAATCGGCCTGGTCGGCCGGCGCGCGCCAGATCCAGTCCACCGCGCCGGTCATCAACTGGGCCATGCGGGCTTCAGGGTCGCGGATCACGGTGAACTTCACGGTGCCGATCTTGGGCTGGCCCGCAGGGCTGTCCTTGAAGTAGGCGGTGTTCTTCACCATCGTCACGCCCTGCCCCGGCACCACGCTGGTGATCTTGTAGGGGCCGCTGCCCACCGGCGCCTTGCTGAACCCTTCCAGCCCCACCTTGGTGAAATAGGCTGCGGGGTAGATGGGCGTGGGGCCGGCCAGGTATTCCAGCGCCGCGGGGAACGGCGTCTTGAGGTGGATGCGCACCTCGTAGTCGCTCACCTTGTCCACGCCCTTGATCCAGTCGGTGTTCTGGCGCGTGGCGATCTTGGCGTCGGGGCCGGTCACCACGTTGAAGGTGTAGGCCACATCGTCGGCGGTGAACTTGTCGCCGTTGTGGAAGGTGACGCCCTGGCGCAGCGTGACCAGCAGCGCGGTGGGCGATTCCCACTTCCAGGCGGTGGCGAGCTGCGGCTTGAGCTCGCCCGTCTTCGTGTCGCGGTAGAGCAGCGTGTCCCACGCCATGGCGGCCAGCACAACGCCCTCGCGCATGTTGTTGTGGTACGGGCTCACGTTCTCGACCTCGTTGTCCGACGCATAGGTCAGCGTGTCGTTGGCCTTGCCGGCGTGCGCGCCGGCCCCGAAAACCATCATGCCCAGTGCCAGACAGCCCCGGCGCACCCAGTGGGTGAATAAATGCCCCATTGCGAACTCCTTCATCGTGATGAAACAGGAAACACAGTGAACGGGAGCAAGAATGGGACCTCGGAGACGTTTCCGCCATTACCGAATATCGCGGCGAGCGATCTCAAAAAGGCAATGCTCCC
Source organism: Acidovorax sp. KNOB132 (assembly GCF_057541515.1). Classification (NCBI taxonomy): domain Bacteria; kingdom Pseudomonadati; phylum Pseudomonadota; class Betaproteobacteria; order Burkholderiales; family Comamonadaceae; genus Acidovorax; species Acidovorax sp. KNOB132. Next base: position 3,667 of record NZ_BAAJYT010000046.1, on the reverse strand, counting down.
GCCGCATTGCGCCTATGCTTGTGGGATTGCCGCAGTGCACCACGCCCCATCGCCCACCGCCATGAAACGCTCGCAGATCGTCGCCCGCCAATTGCAGGACACGGCCCTGCGCTACTTCCTGGAGGTGGTGCGCTGCGGCTCGATCAGCGAGGCCTCGCAGCGGCTGAACGTGGCGGGCTCGGCCATCAGCCGACACATCGCGCATCTGGAAGACATCCTGGGAGCGACGCTGTTCGACCGCCACGCGCGCGGCATGGTGCCGAGCGCGGCGGGCGAGCTGCTGGCGGTGCATGCGCAGAAGTCCGCGCACGACGCGGAGCGCGTGGTGCATGAAATGCAGGCGCTGCAGGGCATGGAGCGCGGGCGGGTGCGCCTGGCCTCGTCGGAGGGCTTCGCGCTGGAATTCCTGCCCCGGCTCATCAGCGATTTCCGGCGGCGGCACCCGGGCATCCAGTTCCACCTGGGGGTGTTTCCGCCGGCCGAAAGCACGCGGCGCGTGCTGCTGGGCGATGCGGACATCGGCATCACCATGAGCCGCAGCGCCGAAAAGGACATCCGCATCGAGCTGCTGCAGCCCTCGCCCGTGCTGGCCGTGGTGCAGCGCGGCCATCCGCTGACGCGCTTTCAGCAGGTCAGCCTGTCGCAGCTGCAGAACTATCCCGTGGCGCTGCCCGAAATGGACACCACCGTGCGGCAGCTGTTCGACATCGCGTGCAGCCGCCAGAAGGTGCAGATCGACCCCGTGCTCACCAGCAACTACATCGCCAGCCTGTTCGGGTTCGTCAAGCACGAGCCCGAGGGCGTGTCCATCTCGGGCGAGATCACCATGCGCTACCAGATCGAGCGCGAGGAGATGGCCTGCGTGCGCCTGCGCGACCGGGGGCTGGACCTGCGCAACATCGAGGTGCAGACGCTGATGGGCCGCACGCTGTCACGCGCGGCGCAATCGTTTCTCGCGCACCTCAAGGAGCAACTGCAGAGCGTGGCCGCGCCGCCCGGCGGCTGACCGCACCCAGCGCCCAGACCCTGCGCGGCCTCAGCCCAGGCGCTTGGTCAGCAACGCCTTGGCGGCGCGCGAGTTGGACGGCCGGCCCAGGAAATCGCTGATGTACGCGCCCGCATCGATGAGCGCGTCCAGATCGATGCCCGTGTCGATGCCCATGCCGTGCAGCATGTAGACCACGTCTTCGGTCGCCACGTTGCCCGTGGCGCCCTTGGCATAGGGGCACCCGCCCAGGCCCGCCACCGACGTGTCGTACTGCCACACGCCCATCTCCAGCGAAGCCAGCGTGTTGGCCAGCGCCTGCCCGTAGGTGTCGTGGAAGTGGCCCGACACCGCGTCGACGCCGTAGTGCTGCAAGGTGGCCTCCATGGCGCGCTGCACCTTGCGCGGCGTGCCCACGCCGATGGTGTCGGCCACGCCGACGTGCTGCACGCCGATCTGCTTCATCAGGCCCGCCAGGTACGCCACGCGCTCGGGCGCCACCTCGCCCTCGTAGGGGCAGCCCACGGTGCAGCTCATGGCGCCCCGCACGGCAATGCCCGCCGCGCGCGCCGCCTCGACCACGGGCGCGAAGCGCTCGATGCTCTCGGCGATGCTGCAGTTGATGTTCTTCTGGCTGAAGGCCTCGCTGGCCGAACCGAAGACGACGATCTCGTCGGGCCGCGTGGGCACGGCGGCCTCGTAGCCCTTGAGGTTGGGCGTGAGCACCGAATAGCGCACGCCGGGCTGGCGCTCGATGCCCGCCATCACCTCCACGTTGTCCGCCATCTGGGGCACCCACTTGGGCGAGACGAAGCTGGTGACCTCGATCTCCGTCAGCCCGGCCGCCTGCAGGCGGTGCACGAGACCGATCTTGACCTCGGCGGGCACGGGAGACTTTTCGTTCTGAAGGCCGTCGCGCGGGCCGACATCGACGAGTTTGACGCGGGAAGGAATGCTGCTGCTCATGGGGAAATCCTGCGGTAAAGAATGCGGGGCGGTGCCCGAGGCCTAGTAGCCGCGCCGGGGGTCCACGATGCCGGCCACCGGCTCGCCGCGCTGCATGGCGGCGATCTTGCGCGCGATCTGGGCGATGCTTTCTTCGCGCAGCGTGCGGGCGGAGGTGTGGGGCGTGGTCGTGATGCGGGGGTGCGTGCGCAGCGGGTGGTCGGCGGGCAGGGGCTCGGTGCGGAACACGTCGAGCGTGGCCCCGGCCAGGTGGCCGGCGTCGATGAGGGCGATCAGGTCGTCTTCGACCAGGTGCGCGCCGCGCGCCACATTGACGACATAGCCGCCGGGCTGCAGGCGCGAGAGCGTGTCGCGGTTCATGATGTCCTGCGTGTCAGGCGTGAGCGGCAGCAGGTTCACCAGCACGCGGCTGGCAGCCAGGAAGCCGTCGAAACCCTCCGCGCCATGAAAGGCCCGCACGCCCTCCACGGCCTTGGGCGAGCGGCTCCAGCCGTTCACCGGGAACTCGAAGTGCGCCAGCGCCTTGGCCACCCGCTCGCCCAGCACTCCCAGGCCCATGACGCCGACGGAGAAATCGCTGCGCAGTCGCGGCCGGCGGTAGGCCCAGCCCCCGGCGCGCATGTCGGCCTCATAGGCCTCGAACTCGCGGAAGTGGCGCACCACCGCGTGGCACACGTATTCGGCCATCTGCACGGCCATGCCGGCATCGTCCAGCCGCACCACCTGCGCGCCGGGCGGCAGGCGCAGGGCCAGCAGCGCATCCACGCCCGCACCGATGTTGAAGAGCGCCTGGATGCCGGCCTGCTCGTCCATGAACTGCTGGGGCGGCGCCCAGACCACGGCGAAATCGGCCGGGGGGGCGCCCGGTTGCCAGACGGTGATGTGCGCCCCGGGCAGCGCGGCCTGCAGGCCCTGCAGCCAGGGCTCAGCCTTGGTGTGCGTACAGCAGAAGGTGATGTTCATGGCGCAAGAGCGTATCGTGGCTGCGGATGGCGCGCTGTCACGCGGGCGAGAGCTTGAGCAGCTCGGCGCCTTCGGTCACCTGGTCGCCGGGCGCATAGAGCAGCTCCTGCACCGTGCCGTCCACGGGCGCGGCGATGGTGTGCTCCATCTTCATGGCCTCCATCACGGCCAGGGCCTGGCCCTTGGTCACGGCATCGCCCGCTTTCACGGCGAACGACACCACCTTGCCGGGCATGGGCGCGGTCAGGCGTCCGCCTTCGGACTGCGCCTCGCCCGCATGGGCCAGCAGGTCGATGGCGACGATCTGCGTGGCGCCGCGCGGCGTGAAGACGTGGTCGGTCTCGCCCTGGGAATGCACCACGGCGCGCGTGCGCTGGCCGGCGAAGTGCAGGTCCAGGCCCTCGCCATCGGCGGTGAAGGCCAGCGGCCCGGCCACGGCCGCATCGCCCTCGCCCACCGCCAGTTCCATCGCGCCGCCCGCGGCGTAGGTGAGCCAGGCGTTGGCAGGCTGGCCGCCGAACTCGAACGCGAACCGGCGGCGCGTCACGCCGTGCGATTGCCAGCCGTCTCGGCGGCTGAACGGGTCGGCCCCCCTCGGTGGCGCGCTCGCGCTGCAGCGTCCGCGCCACCGCTGCCGCCGCGGCCAGCGGCAGGCCCACCGGCTCCTGGCTGGAACAGCACGGCCTGCTCGCGCGGGATCGAGCGCCGTGTCCAGGTCGCCTGCACGAACGAGTCGGTGCGGGCCACGCGGCG
>NZ_BAAJYT010000045.1:0-24031 GCF_057541515.1 Acidovorax sp. KNOB132 | reverse complement strand
TGATTGCCCACGACGGCCCCCCAGCACCCCCACCCCGCCACGGCACCCACGCCGGACGCGGGAGCGGCCTGCTGCACCCGTCTGCACCGACTCGATGCGGCCGCAGGTGCTGCACACCGGCGCCTGGGCCGGCATGGCCACCGGCCGGCCGGCGTCCGCGGAGGCGTCGTACCCACCGCCCGACCCGCTGCCGTACTGCGGCGAGGCCGGGGCCCGGTTCACGATGTTCTGGGCCAGGGGCTGCGGCTGCCGTGCGGGCTGGGCGCCCGCCCGTTCATTGATGACTTCGGCCTCTGGCGTGCGCGTGGCACCGGGGGCCAGTTGCGCGACCTGCGCGGCAGACTCGGCGGGGGCGCTGCCGCCGCGCTGCTGCATGACCAGGGTGGCGCCCAATGCCAGCACGCTCACGCCCAGCGCACCCACGGCCGCCCACAGCCATTTGACGGAAGCGCCCCCGGCGGGAGCTGCGGAGGCGCCGAGTGCCGGCGCGAGGGAGGGATTGTTTCGGACGATGAGACCCATGGTGTTCTCCTTTTTCAGGTGTTTCGAAGGCAGGGTACACGCGGGTCCGCTTCACACGGCAGGGCGTTCTGTAAACGAAGTAAGTAGCTGTTTGCCCAAAGGGTCTGTGCGAATGCGCCTACCACCAGGCGCGCCGACAGGCGGTGGCGGGAATGTCGGCCACACACCACACTGGCGCCACGCATGCCACCCGGTGTGCGTGAGGAGGCACACAGATGGCTGCACAGATCCGCATCGGGGTGTCCGGCTGGCGCTATGCGCCCTGGCGGGGCGCGTTCTATCCAGAAGATCTGGTCCAGGCGAAGGAACTGGCTTTCGCATCGCACCAGTTTCCCGCGATCGAGCTGAACGGCTCGTTCTACGCGCTGCAGCGCCCGTCCAGCTACGCCCGGTGGGCGGCGGACACGCCCGAGGGCTTCGTGTTCACCGTCAAGGCGCCGCGCTACATCACCCACATCCTGCGGCTGCGCGAGGCGCGGGCGGCGGTGGCCAATTTCATGGCGTCGGGGTTGTTCGCGCTGGGCGCCAAGCTCGGACCCATCCTGTGGCAATTGCCGCCGAGCCTGCCATTCGATGCGGCGCTGCTGGAGGACTTTCTGGCCCTGCTGCCGCACGATACCGACGCTGCCGCCACGCTGGCGCAGGCGCGGGAGGACCGCATGCACGGCCGCGAGCTGCTCCAGCCGTCCCGCCCCTGGCGCCTGCGCCATGCCCTGGAAGTGCGGCACGCCAGCTACCGCACGCCGGAGTGCATCGACCTGCTGCGGCGCCACCGCGTGGCCCTGGTGGTGGCCGATACCGGCGGGCGATGGCCCGAACTGGGCGATGTGACGGCGGACTTCCTCTATCTGCGGCTGCACGGCGCGCAGCAGCTCTATGCCAGCGGCTACAGCGATGCGCAGATCGCGCAGTGGGGCGAAAGCATCCGCGCCTGGGCCCACGGCCAGGCACCGAAGGGGCTGGCGACGGTCGCGCCACCGGACACGGCACCGCGTCGGACCGGACGCGACGTGTTCTGCTTCTTCGACAACACCATGAAGATCCACGCGCCCGAGAACGCCCTGCGGCTCGCACGCTATCTGCAACTGGGCACGCACCTGCAGGCCGCCCCGCCCCGGGCCTGACACGGCGGCCCTGGTTTGCGAGTGCCCCTCGGCCGCCTCAGCGATGCCGGGCCGGCGGCCCTTCCAGGTTTTCCTCCCGCACCTCCTGGAAGGCCCGCGCGCAACTGGCGGAAAACAGCAGCACGGCCGACGAAAAGTAGATCCACATCAGCACCACCACCAGGGAGCCGGCAGCGCCATACGCCGACACCACCGCCGCGGTGGCCAGGTACAGGGCCAGCAGCTGCTTGCCCACGGTGAAGAGGATGGCGCCCACCACCGCCCCGAACACCAGGCAGATGAGCGGCGGCTTCTGCCCGCCGCCGATGCGCATCAGCCCCACGAACAGCAGCACGGCAATGCCGAAGGCGACCAATTCGTTCGCCAGCTGCAGCAGCGGGCCCGTTGCCATGGGCAGCCGCGCGCTGGCCCAGGTGGCCACCACGTGAATCACGGTGGACACCACCAGCGAGATCAGCAGCAGGAAACCGATGGCCAGCACATAGGCCAGCCCCCGCACCCGCAGCGAAGCCATGCGCCACCACGCCTTCTGCTCCGGCGCCGGGGCTGAATCGCGTGCCCACAGCCGCTCCAGCGCCGACTGCAGCTCCACGAACACGCCCGTGGCGCCGGACAGCAGCAGCACGAAGCCAACGATGGAAGCGATCCGCCCTTCCGACGGCGCCCGCGCGCTGGACAGCGCCAGTTGCACCACTTCGGCCACGCGGTCGCCCATGACGCCGCGCACCTGGCTGACCATGGTGCTTTCCAGGTAGGACTTGTCGATCCACCAGCCCAGCACCCCCACCAGCAGGAGCAGCACCGGCGCCAGGCTCAGCAGGCCGTAGAACGACATCGCCGCGCTCATGCGCATTCCGTCCGCATCCAGCCAGAGATTGGCCGCCCGCACCAGCGGCATGATGGGGCTGGCGAGCGCTTTCGCGCGCTCGATCCATGGCGTGAGAAACGATGGGGACATGGCGCCCATTGCACACCAGGGCCGCGCGGCCAGGTGTCGGAACAGTTCGCCAGTCCGCCTGCAGCCTCAGCCAGCGTGGCCCATGGCAGGGTCGGACACCGAGTCCTTGCCGGTCTCGATGCGGCCGGCGAAGCGGCGCTGGAATGCAGGCGCCGCACTGCAGCGCACCACGAAGTCATACCAGTTGCCGCTGTCGCCCAGGGGCCAGGCGAGTTCCTCCACGCCGCCGGGCGCCACGCTGCGCGTCCAGGGCCCGTCGCCGCGATAGGCCCGTGCCTCGGCGGAGAACGTCATTGCGCTGCTGCTGCGGTTGTAGAGCTTGACCCGCACCTGCGGCGGCTCGCACAGCTCGTAGCAGACCTGCACCTCGGGGCCACCGGTGGCCCCCTGCTGCTGCAGGTCGCCGATGAACTCGCGGTGGTAGCCGTTGGGGCCGAGCACCCACAGGTCGTACCGCCCGCCATCGGCTGCGGCGTTCCAGACGCCGCTCAGGGCCTTGCCGGCCTCCACGACGTAGCGCCGCGGAATGCGGTCGAGGTGGTTCTTGTCGTACACGTGGAACACCGCCGCCGCGGTGCCCGCTTTGCCGGTGTGGGCGAACAGCAAAGTGACCGTGCCGGCACCGGCGCTGGCCTGGGCCGTGGTGTGCAGCTCATAGGGCAGCGCCCGCGAGGGCCGCACGCCTTCGGCCTGCACCGGCAGGGCGGCATCGGCCGTGGCCGTGGGCTGGGGCAGCTTGGCAGCCTGGGCCTGCGCTGCCACCCGCGCGTCCACTGCGACCTTGTTGGTGCGGCCCGCGAGGGTCGGCAAGGTTTCGGTGTTGGGGTTGACGAAGTTGAAGCAGCTCGTCAGGTCGCCGCAGACCGCGCGGCGGTAGGGGCTGACCTGCGGCTCGGCCACGCCGAAGCGCTTTTCCAGGAACAGCAGGGTGGAGGTGTGGTCGAACACCTGCGAATTGACCCAGCCGCCCCGGCTCCAGGGCGACACCACCCACATCGGCACGCGCGGGCCCGGGCCGTAGGGCTTGCCGTCGGCCGCCGGCTGGCTGGGCGTGGCGGGCTGGAAATCGTGGTACTCCACCGCCACGTCGGCGGCGGGCAGCGTGCAGGCACCGGCCAGGCTGCCATCGGGATTGCGCGACGGTGCGGCGGGCGAAGGCAGGTGGTCGAAGAAGCCGTCGTTCTCGTCGTAGTTGATCAGCAGCACGGTCTTGCTCCAGACCTCGGGGTTGGCCGTGAGCGCGTCCAGCACCTCCTGCACGTACCAGCCGCCCTGTGCGGGGCTCGACGGCCCGGGGTGCTCGCTGTAGACCGAAGGCGGAATGATCCACGACACCGCCGGCAGCGTGCCCTGGCGGATGTCCTCGCGGAACGTCTCCAGAAAGCCCTGCGGCATGGTGTTGCCGAAGCCCTTGGCCAACGGGCTCAGCGGATCGTCGATCCTGGCGTTGTAGAACGGCCCGGCCAGATCGACCGGCTGCGTGATGTCGGTCTTGGCGACGTAGATCGGCTTGCGGTCCGCGGGCATCTTCTCGATCTCGGCGCGCCAGTGGCGAAAGCCCATCATCTCGTTGCAGCCGAAGTTGTCGATCAGGCTCTGGTAGACCTTCCATTTCACGCCCGCTTTCTCCAGGCGGTCCGCGTAGGTGGTCCAGGTCCAGCCGTCGGTGGAGGCGCCGATGTCGTTGCCACCGTTAAACTGGTTGTTCAGGCCCGCGACACGGACCCTGGAGCCATCGATGGGGCTGACACCGTTCGGGCCGTTGGTGCCGGTCCAGTAGAAAAGCCGGTTGGCGATGGTGCCGGTGTGCATGCCGCAGTGGTAGTGGTCGCACAGCGTGAAGGCATCGGCCAGCGCGCGCTGGAACGGCACCTCCGCCGTTTCGTAGTAGCCCATCGACAAGGGCAGCTTCGCATCGGGCCACTGGGACATGCGCCCGTGGTCCCAGGCCGCCTGCGAGTCCAGCCAGGTGTGGGGCGTACTGCCGGCGCGCTGCGCGTTGCCCTTGGCTTCGTCCAGGCGATAGGGCACATAGGTGCTGGGCGGCGACGTCTTGGTGTAGGTCTGGTAGAAAACGTTGCGGCCGTTGGGCGTCGGGATCGGGAAGCGGTCACCGAAGCCGCGCACGCCCTTGAAGGTGCCGAAGTACCCATCGAACGAGCGGTTCTCCATCATCAGCAGGACGACGTGCTGCACGTCCTGGATGGTGCCGGTGGCGTTGTGGGCTTCGATGGCCAGGGCACGCCGGATGGCCGGTGGGAAGGCGGTCAGCGTGGCCGAAGCCGCTCCCACGCCGAGCGCGGTCGTGAGGAAATTGCGTTTGGAGGAATCGACGGTCATTTGGAGGAGTCTTTCTTGTCCGTGAGCGGGGTTGCGGGGGGCTGCCCCGTTCAGGGCTTGGGCGCGCAGTGCGTGTCCGGACTGGCGCACGTGGCCGCCGCGGCGGGAGCGGTGGCATCCGAGCCACCGCTCCCGCCGCAGCCCGCCAGCAGCAGGGCAAGAAAGAGCGCGCTGGCGCCCGGCAACGGGCGGCCGATCAGAGGCAGCGGCGAGCGCTGCAGAGGGATGGTCATGGCGTGGGAAGAAGGGAAGGAATGAAGTCCTTCATTCTTCCCGCCGACTGTGGCGCCAGAGTGACGTCCGCGTGACGCGGCGGGGGCACCGCCGTGACGCCGCCGCCGGTCAGAGGTTGGGTGCGAGCAAGCGCTGCAGGATGCCTTCGTCCATGCCGCGCCGCGTGGCCAGGTCGTGCACCTGGTCTTCGCCGATCTTGCCGACGTTGAAGTACTGGCTCTCGGGATGCCCGATGTAGAAGCCGCTCACGCTGGCGGCGGGCGTCATGGCCAGGCTTTCGGTGAGGCCCATGCCGATCTCGCCGCACTGCAGCACGCGGAACAGTTCGCTCTTGGCGCTGTGGTCCGGGCAGGCCGGATAGCCGGGCGCGGGGCGGATGCCCTGGTACTTCTCGGCGATCATGTCGTCGTTGCTCAACTGCTCGCCGGCCGCATAGCCCCACAGGTCGGTGCGCACGCGGTGGTGCAGGCATTCGGCAAAGGCTTCGGCCAGGCGGTCGGCCAGGCTCTTGAGCATGATGGCCGAGTAGTCGTCCAGCGCATCGACGAAGGCCTGCTCCTTCTTCTCCACGCCCAGGCCCGCCGTGACGGCGAACAAGCCCGCGTAGTCGGCCACGCCGCTTTCCTTGGGCGCCACGAAGTCGGCCAGGCACCGGCTGGGGCGCGGCACGCCATCGATCACATGCTTTTCGGTCTGCTGGCGCAGGCCGTACCAGGTCATGGCGACCTCGGTGCGCGATTCGTCGGTGTAGAACTCGATGTCGTCGCCCACGCTGTTGGCCGGGTACAGCGCCAGCACGCCGCTGGCACTCAGCCAGCGGCCCTCCACCAGCCGGCGCAGCATGGCCTTGCCGTCGGCGAAGACGCGCGTGGCCTGCTCGCCCACCACCTCGTCGGTCAGGATGGCAGGGTACGGGCCGGCCAGGTCCCAGGTCTGAAAGAACGGTCCCCAGTCGATGTACCGGGCCAGCTCGTTGAGGTCGAAGTTCTTGAACATGCGCCGCCCCAGCAGGCGCGGCGTGGCCGGGCGGTAGGCCGACCAGTCGATGGGCGTGCGGTTGGCGCGGGCCTTCGCCAACGGCCACAGGGGCGTCTGCTTCTTGTTGGCGTGCTGGGTGCGCACCTTGTCGTAGTCGGCGTTCAACTCCTGCACGTAGTGGTCGGCGCCGTCGCCCAGCAGGCTCTGCGCCACGCTCACGCTGCGCGACGCATCGGGCACGTAGACCACGGGGCCTTCGTAATGCGGCGCGATCTTGACGGCGGTGTGCACACGGCTGGTGGTGGCGCCGCCGATGAGCAGCGGGATCTTCTTGATGCGGAAGTGCTCGTCCTTTTGCATCTCGCCGGCCACGTATTGCATCTCTTCCAGGCTGGGCGTGATCAGGCCTGACAGGCCCACGATGTCCGCGCCCTCGACCTTGGCGCGCGCCAGGATCTCGTGGCAGGGCACCATCACGCCCATGTTCACCACCTCGAAGTTGTTGCACTGCAGGACCACGGTGACGATGTTCTTGCCGATGTCGTGCACGTCGCCCTTCACGGTGGCGATGATGATCTTGCCCTTGCTGCGCACGTCGCGGCCGGCCAGTTCGTCCTGGCGCTTTTCTTCCTCGATGTAGGGGATCAGGTGGGCCACGGCGGACTTCATCACGCGGGCGCTCTTGACCACCTGCGGCAGGAACATCTTGCCCGCACCGAACAGGTCGCCCACCACGTTCATGCCGTCCATGAGCGGGCCTTCGATCACGTGCAGCGGCCGCCCGCCCTTGGCGACGATGGCCTGGTAGGCCTCTTCGGTGTCTTCCACGATGAAGTCGGTGATGCCGTGCACCAGCGCGTGCGACAGGCGTTCGCCCACGGTCTTCGGGTGCTCGGGCGTGCCGCGCCATTCGAGCCGCTTGCTTTCGTCCTTGGCACCGCTGCGGGCCGTCTCGGCCACCTCGACCAGGCGTTCGCCGGCATCGGGGCGGCGGTTGAGCACCACGTCTTCCACGCGGTCGCGCAAGGTGGGCTCCAGGTCGTCGTACACGCCGACCATGCCTGCGTTGACGATGCCCATGTCCATGCCGGCCTGGATGGCGTGGTACAGGAACACGGTGTGGATGGCCTCGCGCACCGGGTCGTTGCCACGGAAGCTGAAGCTCACGTTCGACACGCCGCCCGAGACCTTGGCGCCCGGCAGGTTCTGCTTGATCCAGCGCACGGCCTCGATGAAATCGACCGCGTAGTTGTTGTGCTCTTCGATGCCGGTGGCCACCGCGAAGATGTTGGGGTCGAAGATGATGTCCTCGGGCGGAAAGCCCACCTCGTCGACCAGCACGCGGTAGGCCCGCTCGCAGATCTCGATCTTGCGCTCGTAGGTGTCGGCCTGCCCCACCTCGTCGAAGGCCATCACCACGGCGGCGGCGCCGTAGCGCTTCACGAGGCGCGCCTCGTGCTTGAACTTCTCCACGCCCTCTTTCATGGAGATGGAGTTGACGATGCCCTTGCCCTGGATGCAGCGCAGGCCGGCCTCGATCACGTCCCACTTGGAGGAGTCCACCATGATGGGCACGCGGGCGATGTCGGGCTCGGAGGCGATCAACTGCAGGAAGCGCACCATGGCCGCCTTGCTGTCGAGCATGGCCTCGTCCATGTTGATGTCGATGACCTGCGCGCCGTTTTCCACCTGCTGGCGCGCGACGGCCAGGGCCTCTTCGTACTGGCCGTTCAGGATCATGCGGGCGAAGGCCTTGGAGCCGGTGACGTTGGTGCGCTCGCCGATGTTGACGAACAGCGTGCCCTCGCCGATGGAAACCGGTTCGAGGCCCGAGAGCTTCATGGGAGGCGGGATAAGGGGGGCGGACATCAGGCTCACCTGCGCAATCGGTAGTTGGGAACAGGCGAGCGTCGTTGGACAGTGGGGCCATCGCCGCCCGAGCCTGACGCCTGGTTGAGCCGGTTGATCGGCAGGCGCTGCAACGCTCCTCGGGGGCGGCCGGATTTTACGCGGCCGGCGCTAGGGCACGCCGCCGGCCGGCCATTTCGAGTGGGTCGCTAGCGCACCGGCAGGAATTGCAGGAACGAGCCACCCACCAGCCCCTGCACATAGGTGATGGCGGCACGGCGGTACTTTTCGGTGGCCACCGCCGACAGCAGATCGAGCCGGCCGATGATCTTGCCGAACTCGCGCTCGAAGCTCAGATTGCGCCCCTGCGGACCAATCTCGTCGGCCAGCAGCAGCGGCTGGCCCGCCGCGGTGCGGCGCTGCGAGAGCATCCACACGGCGATCTCCACATTGCGCGCCGCGTTGTACAGGTGCTGGGCATCCAGGCTGTCGAGCAGGAAGAACTCGATCTTTCCGTCGTGCGCGGTGATCATCATGTCGGCCGTGGCATAGATGAACGCCGCCACGCGGTCGCCCGCGAATTCGGGCGCCAGGGCCGCGGCCATCGCCGCGATGTCGCGCCGCCCCTGCAAGGGCGCCCACACCCCGCCCTTCTCGATGGTGGTGCGGACCTGCTCCATGGCCTGCTCGCGGCCCACGGCGCTGGTCTTGCGCCATTCGGCAGGGTTGCGGCGGTAGAGCTTGTCCATCAGCCGGTAGAGGCTGTCCAGGTTCTCGCGCATGGCTAGCGTCGCCATGCGGTTCACGTCGGACTGCCCCAATTCGCTGCCATTCGCAGACGCGCCTTTGACCTCGCCATGGGGTGCGGGCGGGCTGGTGCAGCCGGACACGGCCGCCAGCGTGCAGCAGGACAGGAGGAGCGGAACGAACGTCAGTCGCATTGCGCCGCATTATCGACAAGGCTTGAAAAGCAGCCAGGGTTTCCTGAAACTGCCGAGGCAGTCCTTCCGTACTCACGTCGATGCCGCCGCAGGGCCGTCGGAGGTGGGCCCATGCCTTGTGATCGGCTCCCGAGGCCAGTTCACTGCGGTTTCGGATAGTCATCGGACAATAAGGAGCAAAAATACTCTAAAAGAGGCCACATTCGGCCAAGTCAGGATATTTACATGCAGAGTTGTCGTACAACTTGTGCAAAATTCACCATTTTGGGGCACCGCCCCGCCTGGAAAGAAGCCATGTCGCCCCCTATCTCCCCACTAGCGCAACGCAGGAACGTCTTCCTGCTGGCGTTGTTTTGCTGCCTGCTCTGGGGCAGCTCGTATCCGGCGATCAAGAATGGCTACGCGCTGTTCGGCATCGACAGCAGCGACACCCCGTCCAAGCTCGTGTTCGCCGGCTGGCGCTTCGCCCTGGCGGGCCTGGCGCTGCTGGCCTGGGTGGCCGCCAGCGGCCGTCAGATCAGCGGCTGGCCGGCCCGGGCGTGGGGCCAATTGGCGCTGCTGGGTCTGTTGCAGACCACGCTGCAATACATCTTCTTCTACATCGGCGTGGCAAACACGACGGGGGTGAAGGCGTCGATCATGAACGCCACCGGCACCTTCTTCAGCGTGTTGCTGGCGCATTTCCTGTACCACAACGACCGCATCAGCCATGCCAAGGCCTGGGGCTGCATCGTGGGCTTCGCGGGGGTCATGGCGGTCAACCTCGGCGCCGGGCTGGCCGGAACGCTGACCGATTTCGAGTTCGCCCTGCTGGGCGAAGGTTTCGTGGTGATCGCCGCCCTGGTGCTGGCGCTGGGCGGCGTCTACGGCAAGCGCATTTCCCAGGGGATGGACCCCATCGTGATGACCGCCTACCAGTTGACCATCGGCGGCATGGTGCTGCTGGCGCTCGGCTATGCCTTGGGGGGGGCGCTGGGCGAGGTGACGTGGGCTTCGTCATCGCTGCTGGCCTATCTGGTGGTGCTGTCGTCGCTGGCCATCTCGATCTGGAGCCTGCTGCTCAAGCACAACCGGGTGAGCCTCATCACCGCGTTCAACTTCATGGTGCCCGTGTTCGGCACCTTGCTGTCGGCCTGGTTCCTGGAAGAAAGCCTGCTCGAATGGCGCAACGCGGTGGCCCTGGTGCTGGTGTGCGGCGGCATCTGGCTGGTCACCCGGGCATCGGCACAGCGCGCGTGAGCCTGCAGCAGCGCGTCCAGCGGGCACCCCTTTCATGCCCATGATCGGGCGCGTGGGCACCTGCCCCGAACGGCGCTGAGGGGCATCTGTGCCGACTGCCTTCAGAAAGCGCGAAAATCACCGGCTGATCTGTCACCCCTTCCCAAGGAACGCAAGCGAATGAGCACGACGCAACCGACCATCATCTACACGCTGACCGACGAAGCCCCCGCCCTGGCGACCGCCGCCTTTCTGCCGATCGTGCGGACCTTCGCGGCCCCAGCGGGCATCCACGTGGAGACCAGCGACATCTCGGTCGCCGGCCGCATCCTGGGCCAGTTTCCCGAGCGCCTGACCGAGGCACAGCGCGTGCCCGACAACCTGGCCGCCCTGGGCAAGTTGACGCTCTCGCCTGACGCCAACATCATCAAGCTGCCCAACATCAGCGCATCGGTATCGCAGCTGGTGGCGGCCATCAAGGAACTGCAGGGCAAGGGCTATGCGATTCCCGACTACCCCGAAAATCCGACGACCGACGAAGAAAAGGACATCCGCGCCCGCTACAACAAGTGCATCGGCAGCGCGGTGAACCCGGTCCTGCGCGAAGGCAACTCCGACCGCCGCGCACCCAAGGCCGTCAAGGAATACGCCCGCAAGAACCCGCACAGCATGGCCGAATGGAGCCAGGCATCGCGCTCGCACGTCTCGCACATGCACCACGGCGACTTCTACCACGGCGAAAAGTCGATCACGCTCGACAAGGCGCGCGACGTGAAGATGGAACTGGTCGGCAAGAGCGGCAAGACCACGGTGCTCAAGCCCAAGGTGTCGCTGAAGGACGGCGAGATCATCGACAGCATGTTCATGAGCAAGACGGCCCTGCTCGAGTTCTACGAAAAGGAGATCGAGGACGCGCACAAGACCGGCGTGATGTTCTCGCTGCACGTCAAGGCGACGATGATGAAGGTGTCGCACCCGATCGTCTTCGGACACGCCGTGCGCATCTTCTACAAGGAAGCCTTCGCCAAGCATGCGCAGCTGTTCGAAGAACTGGGCGTGAACGTGAACAACGGCATGGTCGATCTGTACAACAAGATCGCCACGCTGCCCCAGAGCAAGCAGGACGAGATCAAGCGCGACCTGCACGCCTGCCACGAAAACCGCCCCGAGCTGGCGATGGTCGATTCGGCCAAGGGCATCACCAACTTCCACTCGCCCAACGACGTGATCGTCGATGCCTCGATGCCCGCCATGATCCGCAACGGCGGCAAGATGTGGGGCGCCGATGGCCGCCTGAAGGACACCAAGGCGGTGATCCCCGAGAGCACCTTCGCCCGCATCTATCAGGAGATCATCAACTTCTGCAAATGGCATGGTGCCTTCGACCCCAAGACCATGGGCACCGTGCCCAACGTGGGCCTGATGGCCCAGCAGGCCGAAGAGTACGGTTCGCACGACAAGACGTTCGAAGTGCCTGAAGCCGGCGTGGCCAACATCGTCGATCTGGCGACGGGCGAAGTGCTGCTGAGCCAGAACGTGGAAGAAGGCGACATCTGGCGCATGTGCCAGGTGAAGGACGCGCCGATCCGCGACTGGGTGAAGCTGGCCGTGACCCGCGCCCGCAACTCCGGCATGCCCGCCGTGTTCTGGCTGGACCCGTACCGCCCGCACGAGAACGAGGTCATCAAGAAGGTGAAAACCTACCTGAAGGACCACGACACGACCGGCCTGGACATCCAGATCATGAGCCAGGTGCGCGCAATGCGCTACACGCTGGAGCGCGTGATCCGCGGCCTGGACACGATCAGCGTCACCGGCAACATCCTGCGCGACTACCTGACCGACCTGTTCCCCATCATGGAACTGGGCACCAGCGCCAAGATGCTGTCCGTCGTGCCCCTGATGGCCGGCGGCGGCATGTACGAAACGGGCGCTGGTGGCTCGGCGCCCAAGCACGTGCAGCAACTGGTGGAAGAAAACCACCTGCGCTGGGATTCGCTGGGCGAGTTCCTGGCCCTGGCCGTCAGCCTGGAAGACCTGGGCCTGAAGACCGGCAACCAGCAAGCCACCCTGCTGGCCAGGACGCTGGACACCGCCACCGGCAAGCTGCTGGACAACAACAAGAACCCCAGCCCCAAGACCGGCCAGCTGGACAACCGCGGCAGCCAGTTCTACCTGGCCCTGTACTGGGCCCAGGAACTGGCCGCGCAGACCGAGGACACGGCCCTGGCCGCCAAGTTCGCCGGGCTGGCCAAGACGCTGGCCGACAACGAGCAGAAGATCGTCGGTGAACTGGCGGACGTGCAGGGCAAGCCGGCAGACATCGGCGGGTACTACCTGCCCGACCCGAAGAAGACCGAGGCCGTGATGCGGCCCAGCGCCACGCTGAATGCGGCGCTGGCTGCCGTGACCGCCTGATCCGCGTGAGAAAGCGCCGGCCCTTGCACAAGGGCTGGCCGGTTTCGAAAGCGCCTGCCCACCGCAATGTGGGCAGGCGCTTTTTTATTCATGGCCGCCGGATCGGACCGCCTCTATCGGGGAACGAACAGCAGCTGCCCCTCGGGCGTCGGCCGATAGCTGAAACGTCCGTCGAGCACCACCTTGCCGCCGATACGAGCCACCCAGGTGTAATCGCCCACGCGGGTGCCCGCGTTGCCGAAATCGCTGGGATAGTGCACGGTCCCGGCACGCTCGCCGCCCCCTTGGGGCTCGGCAGTCGCGGTGGTCGTCTTCCCGTCCGGCGTGGTCACGGTGAACTCCACACGCGGCTGGCGGGTCGCCATCTTGTCGCTCACGCTCAGCCCGATGGCCGGGCGCGCGGTGTACAGAACGCTCTGGGCGAAAGCCGGGGCCGCTGCGGCCAAGACCGCCATGCATGCGGCGCTGCGAAAAGAAAATGCCATCTGTGCTCCTTTGTCTTTCTGAGTGAGCGGTTCAATCGCCGCACCGCACCGCCCGAAGTGGCGCAACGGAGGCCGGCTCCCAGGGCGCGCGGCCGATCTGCGTGCCGCCACCCCAACCGTACTCGAAGGGTTCGCCCTGCGGCGACGTGCCGAACGCACTGATGCGCCCTTTGCCCACGTCCAAACCCCAGGCCTGCTCCAGGCGCGTGATCTCCAGCGGCGTCCCGGGCGGCAGCGTGCGGACCTGCTGCAGGCCGTGAAAGCGGTCGTTCGCCGTATCGCGCGGATGCGGTGAGAGCACGAGCGTCGGCGCATCGCGCACCTGATAGAGGCCGGATTCCTGCAGCAGCACCACACGGGCCGGCGCACGCAGCGGCAGGCATCCGCTGGAAGCCAGATCATCACGGCCTTCACAGCCGGCCAGTGCCGCGAGAAGCGGCAGCCACGCCAGTCCAGCCCGGCGGCCGCAAGCCGACAGGCGCCAGGGCTCAACCCACCTTGCCACACGATTTGCCATGGGCGAAATGTGTCGCAACAGGCACCGCCCAGGGGTAAGACAACAGCGCAGCTGCGCCTTCTGTGGGCCGCGGCCCCCGTCATTTTGGTCATGCGTGGGCCATGGGGCGGCACCCCACGGCTCGCCTACGTCCCGGTCGCCTAGTGGCTGATCATCCAGGGCCGCTTGGACGGAAACGCCTTCGCTCCGTTCGCCGCCGTCACCGTGGCGCTGCGCTTGCCAGAGCCGCAGCAGCCGCACCCCGCCGGATGGCGCATCCGCCCGTAACTGCCTTCTTCACCGTTGCGGGAGGAGCGCGGCGCATGCTGCGCCCGCTCGTTGGTGTCGAACGCACGGCGCTGCTCCGGGCTCACGCAGGCCAGCCGGGGAGCGCTGGCGAATACGCGGGGGGAGGCAGCGCTGCACCGGGGGCAGGCAGCGGGCTCGTTGCGCAGCGCCAGGCTGCGCAGGGCATCGAAGCAGCCACACGTGGCGCACCGGTAGTCGTAGGTGGGCATGGCGCGGTGTCCTGTCGTGGCGGGGGATCAGACGAGGTCGGGCGACAGCGGCATGTCGATGCTGCCGTCCAGCATTTTCACCGGGCCGCTGGCGTTCGGGTTGATGTCGAACTCGAAGATCTGCGTCGGCAGCCACAGCGTGGCGCAGGCGTTGGGCACATCGACCACGCCGCTGATGTGGCCCTGCACCGGGGCCGTTCCCAGGATCGAATACGCCTGGGCGCCGCTGTATCCGAACTTCTTCAGGTATTCGATCGCGTTCAGGCAGGCTTGGCGGTAGGCCACGTTCACGTCCAGGTAGTACTGCTTTCCCGCCTCGTCGACCGAGATGCCTTCGAAGATCAAATAATCGTTGTAGGTCGGCACGATGGGGCTGGGTTTGAAGATGGGGTTCTTGATGCCGTACTTGGCCATGCCGCCCTTGATGAGCGTGACCTTCATGTGCACCCAGCCGGCCATTTCGATCGCGCCGCAGAACGTGATTTCGCCGTCGCCCTGGCTGAAATGCAGGTCGCCCACCGAGAGGCCCGCGCCGTCGACATAGACCGGGAAGAACACTTTCGATCCGCGCGACAGGTCCTTGATGTCGCAGTTGCCGCCGTGCTCGCGCGGCGGCACCGTGCGCGCGCCTTCGGCCGCGGCCTTGGCCTTGGCCTCGCCGGTCAGGCGGCCCATGTGGGCGGTGCCGGCCGAGGGGGGGTTGGCCAGGCCGGCGGTGGGATCGGTGTCGATGAGCTTTTGCTCACGCTCGTTCCAGAGGTCGAGCATTTTCTTGTCGGGCAGGCAGCCGATCAGGCCGGGGTGGATCAGGCCGGCGAAGTTGACGCCCGGGATGTGGCGCGAGCTGGTGAACATGCCCTTGAAGTCCCAGATCGATTTCTGCGCCTCGGGGAAATGCTCGGTCAGAAAGCCACCGCCGTTCTTCTTGGAGAAGAAGCCATTGAAACCCCACAGGCTGTCCTGCTTGGCGCCGATGTCGAGCAGGTCCACCACCAGCAGGTCGCCCGGCTCCGCGCCCTTCACGCCCACCGGGCCCGAGAGGTAGTGCACCGTGGTCAGGTCGATGTCGCGCACGTCGTCGGCGCTGTCATTGTTCTTGATGAAGCCGCCGGTCCAGTCGAAGGTTTCCAGAATGAAATCGTCGCCCGGATTCACCCAGCAGGCCATCGGAATGTCGGGGTGCCAGCGGTTGTGGATGTTCTCGTTCTGGGTCGGCGATTGGCTCAGATCGACGTGGATGAGGGTTTCAGCCATGGCGTGCTCCTGGAAAGTGAAGGGAAGAGAAGGCGAGAGGGAAGGAACGAAAAATCCGTCGCGGACCGTGGCCGTTCACACGGACAGGTAGGCCTTGATGCGCTGCTGGTCGGTGTCAGCGCGGGCGGTTTCATGCACCAGGCGGCCGCCTTCGATCACGAACAGGCGGTCGGCCACGTCCATGGCGAACGAGAGCACCTGCTCGCTCACCACGATGGTGATCTGGCGCAGCTTGCGGATCTCGTTGAGGGCGCGGGCGATGTCTTTGATGATCGAAGGCTGGATGCCCTCGGTGGGCTCGTCCAGCAGCAGCACTTTGGGATCGGTCACCAGCGCACGGGCGATGGCCAGCTGCTGCTGCTGCCCGCCCGAAAGATTGCCGCCCTTGCGACGGCGCATGTCCCACAGCACGGGGAACAGCGCATAGATCTCTTCGGGGATCTGGCGGGTCTTCGAGTTCTCCAGGCCGGTCTGGATGTTCTCCTCCACCGTCAGCGTGGGGAAGATCATGCGGCCCTGCGGCACGTAGGCGATGCCTTTGGCCACGCGCCGAAAGCTCTCGTCCCGCGTCACCTCCTGGCCGGCCACGGTGATGCAGCCGCTCTTGACCGGCATCACTCCCATCAGGCTCTTGAACAGCGTGGTCTTGCCCATGCCGTTGCGGCCCATGATGGCCACGGTTTCGTTGGCGCGGCCCTCGAACGAGATGCCGTGCAGCGCTTCGCTCTGCCCATAGGCGACGTGCAGGTCGGTGACTTTCAGCATGGGGGGACTCCAGAAAACTCAAGGCGTGGGCAAAGGGCAGCGGCGCGTCTCAGTGGCCGAGGTACACGTCGATCACCTTGGGGTCGTTCTGGACCTTGTCCATCGACCCTTCGGCCAGGATCTTTCCCTGGTGCATCACGGTGACCTTGTGCGCGATGCGCTTGACGAACTCCATGTCGTGCTCGATCACGATCACCGCGCGGTTCCTGCAGATGCGCTGCAGCAGCTCGGCCGTGAGCTCGCGCTCGCGCGCGCTCATGCCGGCGATGGGCTCGTCCAGCATCAGCAGCTCGGGCTCCTGCATCAGCAGCATGCCGATCTCCAGCCATTGCTTCTGGCCGTGCGAGAGCAGGCCGGCCTCGGTGGCGAGCAGCCCGCCCAGGCCGATGTCGTCGGCCACGTCCTGCACCCGCTCCTTCACCGCGCTGGTGCAGCGAAAGGCCAGCGCGCCGAACACGGTGCGCCCGGTGGGATAGGACACCTCCAGGTTCTGGAAGACCGACAGGTTCTCGTAGATGGACGGCGTCTGGAACTTGCGGCCGATGCCCAGCCGCACGCGCTTGTGCTCGGCCATGCGCGTCAGCTCCTCGTTCTTGAACTTGATGCTGCCGCTGGTGGCGCGCGTCTTGCCGCAGATCAGGTCCAGCAGCGTGGTCTTGCCCGCGCCGTTGGGGCCGATGATCACGCGCAGCTCGTTCCTGTCCACGTACAGCGTGAGGGTGTCGATGGCCTTGAAGCCGTCGAACGAGACGGTCAGGTCTTCCAAGGCCAGGGCGAAGTCGGTGTTGCTCATGGGAGGTGCTCCGGTTGCGTGCGCTCAGGCGCTCTGGCGGCGGGTGCCTTCGGGCAGGCCGGGCTCGCGCGCCGCCGGCTCGGTGTCCACCGCGGCGCTGCGTGCCGCGGCGGCCTGCGGCGCGGGTACCGCCGCCTGGCGCAGGGCCTCGCGGCGGCCCTTCCACCAGGGCACGATGCGGCTTTCCCACAGGCCGGCCAGCCCCAGCGGGAAGGCCATGGTCACGCCGATGAACAGCCCCGCCATGAGGAACAGCCACAAGTCGGGAAAGCTCTCCGAGAAGTACGTTTTGCCCGCGTTCACCAGCAGCGTGCCGTACACCGCGCCCACCAGGCTCATGCGCCCCCCCCACGGCGGCGTAGATCACCATCTCGATGGACGGCACGATGCCCACGAAGCTGGGCGACATGAAACCCACCTGCAGCGTGAACAGCGCACCACCGATGCCTGAGAGCGCCGCCGCCAGGCAGAAGGTGAAGACCTTGAAATTGGCCACGTCGTAGCCCGAGAAGCGCACGCGGTCTTCCTTGTCGCGCATGGCCAGCAGCAGCGTGCCCAGCTTGCTGGTCTGGATGAAGCGGCACAGCACGATGGACAGCACCAAAAGTGCCACGCACACGTAGTACAGGATGTACTTGGCGCTGTCGGTGCGCGTGTCCCATCCCCAAAGGGTCTTCAGGTCGGTCATGCCATTCACGCCGCCCGTGTAGCCCTGCTGGCCGATGATGAGTACCGTGCAGATCAGCGCCACCGCCTGCGTGATGATGGCGAAGTAGACCCCGCCCACGCGGCGCTTGAACATGGCGAAGCTCACGATCCAGGCCAGCAGCGTGGGCACCACGATCACGGCCGCCAGCGCGAACGGCAGGCTCTTGAAAGGCACCCAGAAGGCGGGCAGCTCGGTGATCTGGTTCCAGTCCATGAAGTCGGGGATGCCGGGCGTGGACTGGATCCTGGTGCTCACGGGGTCGGAGGCTTCGAGCTTGAGGAACATCGCCATGGCATAGCCGCCCAGACCGAAGAACACGCCCTGCCCCAGGCTGAGCACGCCGCCATAGCCCCACACCATCACCAGGCCGATGGCCACGAAGGCATACGTGAGGTACTTGCCCACGAGGTTCAGCCGGAAGATGTCCAGGGCGAGCGGCAGCACCACGGCCAGCAGCACCGTGAGCAGCACCAGGCTGGCCAACTGGTAGCGCAGGATCCAGGCTTTGAGGGCATTCATGGGACGACTCCGGTGGGTGCAGGGTGGGGGCAAAGCAGTGGGCGCGCGCTCAGCGGCGCACCTTCGAGGCGAACAGGCCCTGCGGCCGCACCATCAGGATCAGCACGATCAGCGACAGCGTGATCACCTTGGCCATGGAGCCGGCCAGGAAGAACTCGGTGATCGACTGCGTCTGCGCGATGCCGAAGGCCGACACCACCGTGCCCAGCAGGCTCGCCGCGCCGCCGAAGGTGACGACGAGGAACGCATCGACGATGTAGAGCGAGCCCGAGGTGGGCCCCGTGGAGCCGATGGTGGTGAACGCGGCGCCCGCCACCCCCGCGATACCGCAACCGATGGCGAAGGTGAGTCGGTCGGTCTTCTTCGTATCGATGCCGATGGCGTTGGCCATCACCCGGTTGCTGACCGTGGCGCGCACCCGCAGGCCCCAGCGGCTCCTGTGCAGCGCGAGCAGCACGCCCGCCGTCACCACCAGCGTGAGCGCCAGCACGAACAGGCCGTTGATGGGAATGTCCAGCCCCTCGGCGGCGCCCACGATCCGAGCAGCCAGTCAGGCAGGGTCGGGCTCACTTCCTTGGGGCCGATGAAGGTGCGAAAGCACTGCTGCAGCCCCAGGCTGATGCCCCAGGTGGCCAGCAGGGTGTCGAGTGGGCGCTTGTACAGGTGGCGGATCAGGCCCCACTCCACCAGCCAGCCCGCGATGAACGCGAAGCCGAAGGCCGCGGCGATGGCCAGCGGGAAATAGAACGGCATCCACTGCGGCGCGTGCGTGGACGCGAGCGTGGAGCCCAGGTAGATGGTGTAGGCGCCGATGGTCATGAACTCGCCGTGCGCCATGTTGATGACGCCCATCTGGCCGAAGATGATCGCCAGCCCCAGGCCCATGAGCAGAAGCACGGCGAACAGGCTCAGGCCGGCGAAGCCCTGCATCAGGCCGATGTTCATCATTTCGGAAAAGGTCATGGTGCAGCTCCTGCGTGCAAGCCCATCAAAGAAAAAAACCCGATGCGGCAGTGCCGCCCTCACAACGGTCCGCACCAGGCGCGGGACTGACGACCGGCGCGGCCTCATGCCGGGGACACCGAGGAAGGGCCGCCCCGCACCGAGGGTGTCGTCCCCCTCCCGCGCAGCGAGAGAGGGGGAAGGCGCGCAGCGCCTCAGGGGGTGGTCACTGGTATCCCTTGGGGAAGGGATCGGGCTTGATGAGTTCGGGCGATTCGGCCACCACCTTGAACGTGGCGTCCGGCAGCCCCTGCGCGATGCGGGACTTGCTCCACAGGTGGTGGTTGGCGTCCACCTTCACGTAGCCCTCGGGCGCGGTCTTGAGTTCGATGCCGGGCGATGCGGCCACCACCTTGTCCACGTCGAAGCTCTTGGCCTTCTCGACGGCGGCCTTCCACAGCCAGGGACCCAGGTAGCCCGCCTGCGTGACGTCGCCGATCACCGCATTGGGGCCGTACTTGGCCTTGAAGGCGGCCACGAACTTCTTGTTGTTCTCGTTGTCCAGCGACTGGAAGTACTTCATCGACGAATAGAAACCCGCGAAGTTCTCGCCGCCCACGCCGGTCATCTCGTCCTCGGTGACCGACAGCGTCACCAGCAACTGCTTGTCGCCCGTGATGCCCGCCGCCTTGAGCGCCTTGTAGAACGCCACGTTGGAGCCGCCCACCACGGCGACGAACAGGCAGTCGGGCTTTTGCACCTTGATCTTGTTCATGAGCGAGCCGAAGTTGGTGCTGCCCAGCGGGTAGTACTCCTCGCCCACGACCTTGCCCTTCTGGAAGTTCTCCACATGCTTGCGCGCGATCTTCATCGAGGTGCGCGGCCAGATGTAGTCCGAGCCGATCAGGAAGAAGGTCTTGGCCTTCTTCTCGGTCTTGGCCCATTCCAGGCTGTACAGGATCTGCTGCGTGGCCTCCTGGCCGGTGTAGATCACGTTCTTGGACTGCTCCAGGCCCTCGTAGAACGTGGGGTAGTACAGCAGGCCGTTCTCCTTCTCGAACACGGGCAGCACGGCCTTGCGCGATGCGCTGGTCCAGCAGCCGAACACGGCGGCGCAGTGGTCGTTGATGAGCAGCTTCTTGGACTTTTCAGCGAACGTCGGCCAGTCGGAGGCGCCGTCTTCCTTGATGACCTTGATCTTGCGGCCCAGCACGCCGCCCATGGCGTTGATCTGGTCGATGGCGAGCTGCTCGGCCTGGATCGATCCCGTCTCCGAGATGGCCATGGTGCCGGTCGCCGAATGCAGCTGGCCCACGGTGACCTCGGTGTCCGTCACCGCCAGCTTGGTGGTGTTGACCTGCGCCGTGGGCTGCGCGAAGGACCATGCGGGCAGGCCCGCCACCGAGGCGGCCCCCATGGCCTGCAGCAGCCGGCGGCGGCCCGCATCCGCGGCCAGGAGGGGGGAGACATTCGGATCGAGGGGGTGCTTCATGGGAGCGCTCCTTGCAACAGGCAATACGGGGTGGTTGGACGGCGTCGGTGGTTCCGCGCTGGGGCCAAGATTAGGGACAACCCTGCTGCGCGCCCATACGTCAATTGACGTAGCCGCCCGCCCGGCCCCGGCGCAAGGCGCGGACAAGAACGTTTCTTGCATGCAGGCCCGGCATGGCCCCGATCGCACCGCCCACCCCCCAGACCGCGCCGCAGACCATTTTTCGGTTCCGCCGCGAATACAACGCCTGGGTGGCCGACGAGACGATGGAGGACTACGCGCTGCGCTACACGCCCAAGGGCTTTCGGCGCTGGAGCGAATGGCGCGTGGCCAACACGGCGTTCGGCTCGCTGTCGTTCCTGGCGCTCGAAGCCATCGGCGGCGCCATCGCGCTCAATTACGGCTTCGCCAATGCGATGTGGGCCATCCTGGCGGTGGGCGTGCTGATCTTTCTCACCGGCCTGCCGATCGCCTACTGCGCGGCGCGCTACGGGCTGGACATGGACCTGCTCACGCGCGGCGCGGGCTTCGGCTACCTGGGCTCCACCATCACCTCGCTGATCTACGCGGTGTTCACCTTCATCTTCTTCGCGCTGGAGGCCGCCATCATGGCGCTGGCACTGCAGATGGTGGTGGACTGGCCGCTGCAGTGGTGCTATGTGCTGTCGTCCCTCGTGATCCTGCCGCTGGCCATGCGCGGCATCACGCTCATCTCCCGGCTGCAGGCGTGGACGCAGCCGCTGTGGCTCTTCCTGCTGCTGCTGCCCTTCGTGTGGATCGCGCTCGCGCAGCCGCAGCTGTACCGCGACTTCGCAGGGCTGTCGGGCCTCAAGAGCGGCAGCAGCCAGTTCGATCCGCTCATGTTCGGTGCCGCGGCGGCAGTGATCTTCTCCCTGGTGGTGCAGATCGGCGAGCAGGTGGACATCCTGCGCTTTCTGCCCGAGCGCACCGCCGCCAATCGCTGGCGCTGGTGGGGCGCGGTGCTGGTGGCCGGCCCGGGCTGGATCGTGATGGGCATGCTCAAGATGGCGGGCGGCGCGTTCCTCGCCTTCGCCGCGCTGCAGTTCGAGGTGGGAACGCACCGCGCGGCCGAGCCCACGCAGATGTTCCTGGCCGGCTTTCAGCAGGTCATGCAGGCGCTGGGGCTGCCGGGCCTGGCCGTGGCGGTCACGGTGGTGTTCGTGGTGGTCTCGCAGGTGAAGATCAACGTGACCAATGCCTACGCGGGCTCGCTCGCCTGGTCCAATTTCTTCGCCCGCATCACGCGCAGCCACCCGGGACGCGTGGTGTGGCTGGTGTTCAACGTGGGCATCGCCACGCTGCTGATGACGCTGGGCGTGTTCGGCGCGCTGGAGAAGGTGCTGGCCGTGTACAGCAACGTGGCCATCGCCTGGGTGGGCGCGCTGGTGGCCGATCTCGTCATCAACAAGCCGCTGGGCCTGTCGCCCCGGGGCATCGAGTTCCGGCGGGCGCACCTGTACGACTTCAACCCCGTGGGCCTGGGGGCCATGGTGCTGGCGGCCGCCGTGGCCTGCTGCGCCTATGCCGGCCTGCTGGGCGACCATGCGGCCGCGTTCTCGCCCTTCATCGCGCTGGCGCTGTCGATGGCGCTGTCGCCGCTGCTGGCCTGGGCCACCGGCGGGCGCTACTACCTGGCCCGCATGCCGGACACGCTGTGGAAGCCCGGCGAGTCCGTGCGCTGCGCCGTGTGCGAGAACCCGTTCGAGTCCGAGGACATGGCCCGCTGCCCGGCCTACGGCGCGCCCATCTGCTCGCTGTGCTGCTCGCTCGAATCGCGCTGCCACGACCGCTGCAAGACCGGCTCGCGCGCGGCCGACCAGTTGCGCGCGGTGGCCGCGCTGCTGCTGCCGCGCACCTGGGCGGCCCGCGTGAACTTCCGCCTCGGCCAGTACCTGATGGTGCTGGTGTCGCTGTGCGCGGTGATGGCGTTCCTGGTGGGCGTGGTCTATGTGCAGGAGGGGCTGGAGACACCGGCCCAGTTCCTGCGCACCCCGTTCCTGAAGGTGTTCGCCCTGCTGTCCCTGCTGGCGGCCGTGTGCGCCTGGTGGGTGGTGCTCAGCACCGACAGCCGGCGCATGGCGCAGGACGAGTCCGAGCGGCAGACGCAGCTGCTGCTGCAGGAGATCGAAGCCCACAAGCGCACCGATGCCGAGCTGCAGGCCGCCAAGGACCGGGCCGAATCCGCCAGCATGGCCAAGACGCGCTACGTGGCCGGCATGACGCACGAGCTGCGCTCGCCGCTCAACAGCATCCTCGGCTACACGCAGATCCTGCTCAAGAACCCCGAGACCGACGGCTGGATGCGCGAGACGCTGTCCACCATGCAGCACAGCGGCCAGCACATGCACGCGCTGATCGACGGCTCGCTCGAGCTGGCCCGCATCGAGGCGGGCCGGCTGCGGCTGGACCTGGCGCCGCTGCCGCTGGCCGAGCTGATCCGAAACGTCGAAGGCATGCTGCGCCCGCAGGCCGAGGCCCGGGGCCTGGCCTTCGTGGTGGAGACGCTGGGCACCGTGCCGGACTGGATCCGGGCCGATGGAAAGCGGCTGCGCCAGATCCTCATCAACCTGCTGTCCAACGCCGTGCGCTTCACCCAGCAGGGCGAGGTGCGGCTGCGCCTGGACTTTCGCCCGCACGTCTCGCGCATCGAGGTGATCGACACCGGCATCGGCATCGAGCCGCAGGACCTGGAGCGCATCTTCCTGCCGTTCGAGCGCGGCAGCGCCGGGCGCCGCGCGAGCGAGGCGGGCACGGGCCTGGGCCTCACCATCACGCACCTGCTCACCGAACTCATGGGGGGCCAGCTCACCGTGGCCAGCCGGCACGGGCAGGGCAGCACCTTCACCGTGCGGCTGTACCTGCCCGGCATCTCCCCCGACCCGGCCTGGCGCCCCACGCACGCCGTGGCCCTGCGACCCGTCATCGGCCACATCGCGCCGCGCCGCACGCTGCTGGTGGTGGACGACCAGCCGCTGCAGCGCCAGCTGCTGGCCGGGTTGCTGGTGCCGCTGGGATTCACCGTGCGCGAGGCCGCCAGCGGCCGCGAATGCCTGGAGATCGTGCGGCAGGCGCCCCCCGACCTCGTGCTGCTGGACATCACCATGGACGACCTCGACGGCTGGCAGACGGCCGCCCTGCTGCGGGCGCTGCGCCCGGCGGCGGCACTGCCGATCGTCTTCGTCTCGGCCAACCAGTTCGACAACGAGCCCGCTCGGCTGGCCGCCGCCCAGTGCCAGGGTTTCGTGGGCAAGCCCATCATCGAATCGGAACTGCTGCAGGCCCTGCAGGCCGCCCTGCAGCTGGAATGGGTGCACGACAACACGCCGGCCAAGGCCCCTGCCTCGCAGGGCTCGCCACCCGCCAGCCCCGCGCCGCCGCCCCACACCCTGCCCGCCGACCTGCGCGAAGACCTGAACCGCCTGGCGCGGCAGGGCCAGGCCGCCGCCGTGCGCGAGC
>NZ_BAAJYT010000044.1:0-24645 GCF_057541515.1 Acidovorax sp. KNOB132 | reverse complement strand
TGATGGCGCCGGCGGTGGCCCTGCCGGGCTGCGCGCGGTTCTACTACGGCAGCGCGGCCGCGGGCGGCGTGCAGACCGACCTGCTCGAATTCAATCAGAAGGCCGCGGACATGCTGCTGCAGGGCGCGCCGCTCGATCCGCGCCAGCCGGTGCTGGTCTCCACGCTGGTGCACCTGGACCGGCTGAACGAGTCATCCCGGCTGGGCCGCCTGTGCTCCGAACAGATCGCCGGGCGGCTGGTGCAGCGCGGCGTGCGGGTGACCGAGCTGAAGCTGCGCGAGAACCTGGTCATGCGGCCCGGCGACGGCGAACTGCTGCTCTCGCGCGAAGTGCGCGAGGTGAGCCGCGCCCAGGCGGCGCAGGCGGTGGTGGTGGGCACGTACGCGGCCACCCCGCAGACGGTGTACGTGAGCCTCAAGCTGGTGAGCCCCGAGGGCAACGCGGTCATGGCGGCCTACGACTATGCGCTGCCGGTGGACTCGGACATCCGCATCCTGCTGGCGATGCGCTGACGGGCCGGTGGGCGGATGGGGGCTGGGGGCGTTGGCGTGCCGACCGTCCCGCCGCGCCCACGAAAAAACCCGGCCAGGGCCGGGTTTTCGAATGGTTTGATTTGCTATTGATTTTGTAGCGATATGCCCTAGTCGAATATGCGCTGGAAGGCTTTTTGGCTCAAAGCCTGGTGGTGCAGGGGCTCAGTGCAGCATCAGCGCACCGGCCGACTTGCTCTTGCCGGCACGGGCGGGCGGATTGCACAGGCCGCAGGTGTAGTTGCGGGCGTTTTCGTACAGCTCGGTGACGAACTGGCCGCTGCACTGCGAGCAGGCGGTGCGGGTCAGCATGCCGGCGTCCACGAACTTCACCAGGCGCCAGGCGCGGGTGAAGGACAGCAGGGGTTCGATCTCGGCGGTGGTGACCTGCTCGTTGTACAGGCGGTAGGCCTTGGTGAGCAGCTCCACCGAATCCAGGTCCACGCCCTTGGACAGGTATTCGTAGATGTTCAGGAACAGCGAGCTGTGGATGTTCTCCTGCCAGGTCAGGAACCAGTCGGTCGAGAAGGGCAGCTGGCCCTTGGACGGCGACTTGCCGGCGATCTCCTTGTACAGCCGGATCAGGCGCTCGTAGGACAGCGTGGTTTCCGACTCCAGCACCTGCATGCGGGCACCCATCTGGATCAGCATGGCGGCGCGTTCGATCTGCTTGGATTCGTTGAGGACGCTCTTGACGGGTGCGGACATGGCTGGCTTTCGAAGAAGGGTGGGCGGCGGCAGGCGGGCGAGGCGGTGAGGGCGGCGGGCGCTGCGCTCAGAGCACTTCGGACACGCGGCTGGCCATCAGGATGTTGGCGTGCAGCGTGTTGGTCGCTTCGTTGCCGACCTTCTTCGGGGTGTTGTGGTTGGTGAGCAAGCTCCACACCAGGTTGTCGTCCACCCGGAAGCTGCACAGCAGCGTGTTGCGGGAGGCCAGCTTGAGCACCTGAGCGGCCGACAGCGAGGCGAGGATGTCGGCGGCGTCTTCGTTCAGGCCCAGACGGAAAACAGCTTCCGCCTTGTCCTGGCGGATCAGGGTCTGTGCCAACATCAGGTAGGTGAGGTTGGCTTCGCGGATTTCAGCGAGAAGTTGTTCGGAGGTCATGGTGAATCCTTTTCCTTTAACCGATCTGGCGGGGGTCATGCGGTTTGCATGGTTTCGCGATCCGTTGAAATGGATTGTGAATTCAGCCCAATCAAAAATTAAGTCGGGGTTTGGATGTGCAGCGTGTCTGGTCGGCGCACCGCCCGTGTAGGAAGTTGCCTTACAAAATCCGCAGCGGCTGTCCCACCCTGGAGAGGGGGCCGCCTGCTGCACGGCCGGCCCTCCCGCAGGGGTCAGCCGCGCTCCACGGGGCGGTCAGGAACACTGCACCATTCGCTCCAGCTGCCGGCAAACAGCGTGGTTTTTCCGAAACCGGCCAGTTCCATGGCCAGGACATTCGGGATGGCGCTCACCCCGCTGCCGCACTGGTGCACCACCGTGCCGGGCGCGCGGGCGCCGAGCAGGTCCTCGAACTCGGCGCGCAGTTGCGCGGCGGGCTTGAAGCGGCCATCCGGCCCGAGGTTTTCGCTGAAGGGGCGGTTCAGCGCGCCGGGAATGTGCCCGGCCACGGGGTCCAGCGGCTCGACCTCGCCCCGGTAGCGGGCGGGCGCGCGTGCGTCGATTACCGTCTGGCGGTCCTGCCCCAGGGCGGCCTGCACGTCCGCCGCGGTGGCCAGTTGGCGCAGGGGCTCGCCCAGCTTGAAGTTGGACTGGAAATGCGCCGGCTCGTCGCCGCTGGCGAGCTCCCCGCCCGCCGCGGTCCAGGCCTGCAGGCCGCCGTCCAGCACCGCCACCGCATCGTGGCCGGCCCACTTGAGCATCCACCACAGGCGGCCGCAGTAGTTGGCGCCGTTGCGGTCGTACACCACGGCCTGCATGCCGTTGGTGAAGCCGATGCGCGAGAGCCAGGCTTCGAGCCGGTCGCGGTTGGGCAGCGGGTGGCGTCCGCCCGATGCGGGCTGGTCCGCCTCGGTGGCGACGATGGTGCCGCCCGCGCCGGGCGCGCCATGCTTGGCGCTGAGGTCGCGGTCCAGGTGCGCGTAGATCGCGCCGGGAATGTGCGATTGGCGGTATTGCTGCTCGCCCAGCGAGGGCTGCGTCAGGTCGAACGTGCAGTCGAAGACCATCCGCGGCGCACCGCTGGCGATGAGGGATTGCAGTTCGGCGGCGGAGATGAGGGTGGTGTACGGCATGGGACTGAATCAATCGGTGGCGGACAGGCCCTTATTGTGGTCCGGCGCGGCGGGGGCGTGCGTCGGACAGGCCTGACGGGCGGTCGCGCCGGGGAAAGGCACCCGACTGCGGCAGCGCCGGATCGGCGGCCTCAGTGCTCTTCGGCCGGCGCACCGGGGGCCGCGCGCGCCCGCAGCACGGTGGCCACGATGCCGCTCACCACGATGAGCGCCATGCCGGCCCAGCCGATGGCGGGTATGTCGTCGCCAAACAGCAGCACGCTGTACAGCGCCGCGAACACGATGCCCGAATACTGCAGGTTGGCCACCACCAGCGTGCCGCGCGAGGTGCGCGCGGTGGCATAGGCCCGCGTCAGGCACAGCTGGCCGGCCGCCGCCAGCACGCCGATGGGCAGCAGCCACAGGCTGGGCCAGCCCGGCCACTCCGAAGTGCCCGTGAGCAGCAGGCCCGCGCCACCGGCCACCGCCGAGCCCACCGCGAAATAGAACACCGTGCGCGTCTCGGGCTCGCCCAGGCGCGACAGCGCCATCACCTGCATGTAGGCGAACGCGGCGGTGAGGCCCGACAGCAACCCGATCAGGCCGGCGAACATCTGGTGCTGGTCGAGGCTGGGGCGCAGCATCATCACCACGCCGGCAAAGCCCACCATCACGGTGAACACCAGCGTGCCCTGCAGCGGCGGACGCGAACTGCTGCCCGACGGCCGCCAGGCCAGCAGCGCGCCGCCGACGAGGAACGCCGCGATCCACACGCTGCTCATGTAGTTGAGCGTCATCGACGTGGCCAGCGGCAGGTGGGCGATGGAATAGAACCACGAGCCCAGCGAGACCACGCCGATCAGGCTGCGCCAAGCGTGCATGCCCGGGTAGTGCGTGCCCAGCTTGACCCGCTGCGAGCGCGCCAGCGCCCACAGGATCGCCATGCCGATGATCCCGCGGTAGCACACCAGTTCGGCCGAGTTGAAATAGGCCGACGCCACCTTGACGCACACGCCCATGCTGGCGAAGAGGAACGCGGCCAACACCATCCAGAGCGCTTGCATGGGAATGAGGGGGTTTGGAGTAAAAGAGGCCGCATGCCCTAGTGGATCATGCGGTGGTAGCTATTGTTTTTATAGCAATCGGATCGGCGTCAGCGCCGGGGTACCGCATCGCCCATGGCGGCGCGATACCACTCGTGGAAGTGCTGCATGCCGTCTTCCATCGGGCTCTGGTAGGGGCCGACCTCGTTGTCGCCGCGCTCGTAGAGGGCGCGGCGGCCGGCGTCCATGCGTTCGCCGATCTCGTCGTCCTCGATGCAGGTTTCCATGTAGGCGGCCTGCTGGGCCTCGACGAACTCGCGCTCGAAGGCGGTGATCTCCTCGGGGTAGTAGAACTCCACCATGTTCATCGTCTTCGTCGGGCTGACGGGGTGCAGCGTGGAGACGGTGAGCACATGCGGATACCACTCCACCATGATGTGCGGGTAGTAGGTGAGCCAGATCGCGCCGCGCTCGGGCAGCTTGCCTTCGCGGTACTGCAGCAGCACGTCGTGCCATTTGCGGTAGATGTCGGAGCCGGGCTTGCCGAAGGTGGAGGCCACGCCGACCGTCTGCACCGAGTAGTGCTTCTGGAACTCCCAGCTCAGGTCCTCGCAGGTGACGAAGTTGCCCAGGCCCGGGTGGAACGGGCCCACGTGGTAGTCCTCGAGGTAGACCTCGATGAAGGTCTTCCAGTTGTAGTTGCACTCGTGCATTTCCACGCGGTCGAGCGAAAAGCCGTCGAAGCTCAGTTCGGCGCGCGGCCCCATGCCGGCCAGGTCGGCGCCGATGTCGCGGCCGTTGTCCTCGAACAGGAGGCCGTTCCACTCGCGCAGTCCGTAGTTGTTGAGGTTCAGGCAGGGGTCCTGCGCGAAGTGCGGGGCGCCGAGCAGCTGGCCGCCGGGCGAATACGTCCAGCGGTGCAGCGGGCACACGATGTTGCCGCCCGCATGGCCCTTGCCGTGGCCCTGCAGGGTGCCGCGGCCCTTGAGCATCACGGCCTGGCGGTGGCGGCACACATTGGAGATCAGCTCGACGCCGCCCTGCGCGTTGCGCACGAGCGCACGGCCTTCGCCTTCCTGCGGCAGGGCGTAGTAGTCGCCCGCATCGGGCACGGAAAGCTGGTGCCCCACATAGCGGGGCCCGCGCTGGAAGATGGTCTCCAGCTCGCGCTGGAACAGCGCTTCGTCAAAGTAGCTTGAAACTGGTAGTTGGCTTGCGGCCTGCTGCAGTTGAAGACTTAAATCAGACATGGGTGACCTGACCTAAAGACTCCCCACAGGGAGGGTGCGTGAAGTGCACACGGAAAAAAAAGAAACCGGCATGCAAGCCGGCCCGAAGGGAATGGGATTGTAGCCGGTGGGGTTATTTCCGCTCCCCCCGTATGTGTATTGGCCGGGCATGCTTGAGCGCGCCGGGCAAGGCTTGCGCGCCGATGGTGTCGCCAAGGTGCCAGCCATTTTCCACGTGCCGCCCACCCGCCGCCGCCCGCCCGAAGGAGGGTGCGCCTAAAATCACCCGTTTTACCTGCGCGTTCGCCGCCTCCCGTTCCATGCCCAAGGCCTCCGCCGTTCCCCCGAAACTCCCCGAACCCGCCAGCTACGAAGCCGCGCTGGAAGAGCTGGAGCAACTCGTGGGACGCATCGAGTCGGGCCAGTTGCCCCTGGAACAGATGCTCGCGGGCTACCAGCGCGGCGCGCAGTTGCTGGCCTTTTGCCGCGGCCGGCTGGAAGCGGTGCAGGATCAGATCAAGGTATTGGACGAAGGAGCGCTGCAACCA
Source organism: Acidovorax sp. KNOB132 (assembly GCF_057541515.1). Lineage (NCBI taxonomy): Bacteria > Pseudomonadati > Pseudomonadota > Betaproteobacteria > Burkholderiales > Comamonadaceae > Acidovorax > Acidovorax sp. KNOB132. Next base: position 19,078 of record NZ_BAAJYT010000044.1, on the reverse strand, counting down.
TGGACGCAGGAGTGACCCCCACCATGGCGGCAGTGCCGACCCCCCTGGGCCCCTCCACCGTGCCCGATGCGCTTCATGCCCCGTTCGACCTCGGCGGCTGGAGCCATGCGCAACTGGCGCGCGTGGAGGACGCCCTGTCGCGCTGGGTGTGCAGCGATGCGCCCGCGGGCCTGGGCGAGGCCATGCGCTACGCGGTGCTGGACGGCGGCAAGCGCCTGCGGCCCCTGCTGGTGCTGGCCGCCTCGGAGGCCGTCGGCGGCCTGGACGAAGCGGCCCTGCGCGCGGCCTGCTCGGTGGAACTGATCCACGCCTATTCCCTGGTGCACGACGACATGCCGTGTATGGACAACGACGTGCTGCGCCGCGGCAAGCCCACGGTGCACGTGCGCTTCGGCGAGGCGCGCGCGCTGCTGGCGGGCGATGCGCTGCAGGCGCTGGCCTTCGGCCTGCTCACGCCAGAGGGGCCGCAGGTGCCGCCCGCGATGCAGGCCACGCTGTGCCGCATGCTGGCCCAGGCCGCCGGCGCCGATGGCATGGCTGGCGGCCAGGCCATCGACCTGGCCAGCGTGGGCCGCGCTTTGAGCGAGCCCGAACTGCGCCAGATGCACCGGCTCAAGACCGGCGCGCTGCTGCAGGGCAGCGTGGTGATGGGTGCGGCCTGCGGACAGGCCGCGCCGGCCGCCCTGGCCGCGCTGTCGCAGTACGGCGCCGCGCTGGGGCTGGCCTTCCAGGTGGTGGACGACATCCTCGACGTGACGGCCGATTCGGCCACGCTGGGCAAGACCGCCGGCAAGGACGCCGCGAGCGACAAGCCCACCTACGTATCGCTGCTCGGGCTCGAACGCGCCCAGGCGCACGCTGGCGAGCTGCGGGTCGAGGCGCACGCCGCGCTGGCCGCGAGCGGCCTGCCCGACACGCGCGCGCTGGCGGCGCTGGCCGACATGGTGGTGAACCGCTCGCACTGATGATGGCGGCGCGCTGCGTGCCCTGTGCCGCCATCCCCGCAGACCTCCCCGGCGCACCGGCCCGCACAATGAACGGTCTGCAGCGCTTGCCTGCATGGCGCAAGCAGCTCCTCAAACAATAGCCTATGTCCACGAATTCCTTTCCCCTGCTGCAGACCATCAACGACCCGGCCGACCTGCGCCGCCTGTCGCGCGCCGAGTTGAAGGACCTGGCCACCGAACTGCGCGCCTTCGTGCTCGACAGCGTCTCCAAGACCGGCGGGCACCTGAGTTCCAACCTGGGCACGGTGGAGCTGACCGTGGCGCTGCACACCGTGTTCGACACCCCGCGCGACCGCCTCGTGTGGGACGTGGGCCACCAGACCTACCCCCACAAGATCCTGACCGGCCGGCGCGACCGCATGGGCACGCTGCGCCAGTTCGGCGGGTTGTCGGGCTTTCCGCAGCGGGCCGAGAGCGAGTACGACACCTTCGGCACGGCGCACTCCAGCACCAGCATCTCGGCCGCGCTTGGCATGGCGCTGGCCGCCAAGCAGCGGGGAGAGAACCGCCACGCCGTGGCCATCATCGGCGACGGCGCCATGACCGCGGGCATGGCTTTCGAGGCGCTGAACAACGCCGGCGTGGCCGATGCCAACCTGCTCGTCATCCTCAACGACAACGACATGAGCATCAGCCCGCCCGTGGGTGCGCTGAACCGCTACCTGGCGCAGCTCATGAGCGGCCATTTCTACGCCGCCGCCAAGAACGTGGGCAAGACCGTGCTCAAGCCCGTGCCGCCGCTGCTGGAGTTCGCCAAGCGGCTGGAGCAGCAGGCCAAGGGCATGGTGGTGCCGGCCACGCTGTTCGAGAAGTTCGGCTTCAACTACATCGGCCCCATCGACGGGCACGACCTCGACTCGCTCATTCCCACGCTGGAAAACATCAAGGGCCTGAAGGGCCCGCAGTTCCTGCACGTCGTTACCAAGAAGGGCCAGGGCTACAAGCTGGCCGAGGCCGATCCGGTGGCCTACCACGGCCCCGGCAAGTTCGACCCGCGCGTGGGCCTGACGCAGCCCGCCACGCCCCCGAAGCAGACCTTCACCCAGGTCTTCGGCCAATGGCTGTGCGACATGGCGGCCAAGGACGAGCGGCTGGTGGGCATCACGCCCGCCATGCGGGAGGGCTCGGGGCTGGTGGAGTTCGAAAAGCGCTTCCCCGGCCGCTACTACGACGTGGGCATTGCCGAGCAGCACGCGGTGACGTTTGCCGCCGGCATGGCCTGCGAAGGTGTCAAGCCGGTGGTGGCGATCTACTCGACCTTCCTGCAGCGCGCCTACGACCAGTTGATCCACGACGTGGCCCTGCAGAACCTGCCCGTGGTGTTCGCGCTCGACCGCGCGGGCCTGGTCGGCGCCGATGGCGCCACGCATGCCGGCGCCTACGACATTCCGTTCGTGCGCTGCATTCCCAACATGAGCATGGCCTGCCCCGCCGACGAGCGCGAGTGCCGCCAGTTGCTGACCACCGCCTTCGAGCAGGACCATCCCGTGGCCGTACGCTACCCGCGCGGCAGCGGCGCGGGCGTGGTGCCCCTGGCCAGCCTGGAAGGGCTGCCGTTCGGCAAGGGCGAGGTGCGCCGCACGGGCGCGACGCCGCAGGGCCAACGCATCGCCATCCTGGCCTTCGGCACGCTGCTGTACCCCGCGCTGCAGGCGGGCGAGGCGCTGGATGCCACGGTGGTCAACATGCGCTGGGCCAAGCCCATCGACACGGCCCTGCTGCTGGAAGTGGCCGCGAACCACGAGGCCCTGGTGACGCTGGAGGAGGGCACCACGCTGGGCGGCGCCGGCAGCGCCGTGTGCGAGGCCCTCAACGCCGCGGGCGTGGTGCGGCCGGTGCTGCAGCTGGGCTTGCCCGATGCGTTCATCGAACATGGCGACCCCGCCAGGCTGCTGGCGCTGCAGGGGCTGGATGCGGCGGGCATCGAGCAGGCCGTGCGCGCGCGGTTCCTGGCACCGTCCGCTGCGGCCTGAGACCGCCGGACCCGTTCCGAGACGGCCCGAGGTGGGTGGGCCTTCGCAAACGCGGCACGGGCACTGATGCCCTGGCCCCGAGGCGCCCGCTGTCGATCTCCGCGAAGGGCGCGCGCCCGATGCTTGCAGAACCCTGAATGGGCGAAACGGGTGGGTTCTTTCACGGGAAAACCCGCAAAACCCGCTGGGGGCATGTTCCTACAATCGTCCTCGGCCCACACAGTTTCTTGCCCTGGGCGCACGGTGCCCACCAGCGCCGGGTTCTGCCAACAATATCTCGGAGATCAATCCTCATGGATCGTCGTTCAATCATCAAGCACGCCGGCATCGTCGGCGTGCTGGCCGCGGGCGCGGCCCCTGCAGTGCATGCGCAGGCCAACATCCGCTGGCGCCTCGCTTCGAGCTTCCCCAAGTCGCTCGACACCATCTACGGAACGGCGGAGGTGTTCTCCAAGAAGGTCAGCGAAGCCACGGGCGGCAAGTTCCAGATCTCGGTGCATGCCGGCGGCGAGCTGATGCCCGCCTTCGGCGTGGTGGACGGCGTGCAGAGCGCCTCCGTCGAAATGGCCCACACGGCCCCCTACTATTTCTACGGCAAGGACCCGACGTTCTGCCTGGGCTGCGCCGTGCCGTTCGGTCTGAACGCACGCCAGATGAACGCATGGATGTACGAGGGCAACGGCCTGAAGCTCATGCGCGAGTTCTACGCCAAGTACAACATCATCAACCTGCCTGGCGGCAACACGGGCGCGCAGATGGGCGGCTGGTTCCGCAAGGAAATCAAGTCGGTCGCCGACCTGAAGGGCCTCAAGTTCCGCACCAACCCGTTCGCGGGCAAGGTGCTGGAGCCGTTCGGCGTGATCCCCCAGTCCATCCCCGGTGCCGACCTGTACCCCGCGCTGGAAAAGGGCACGATTGACGCGCTGGAGTGGGTGGGACCGTATGACGATCAGAAGCTGGGCTTCAACAAGGTCGCGCCGTTCTACTACTACCCCGGCTGGTGGGAAGGCGGCCCGCAGTTGGACTTCTACATCAACACCAAGGCCTGGGAAGGCCTGCCGGCCGAATACAAGGCCGTGGTGGAAGCCGCCGCCTCGCACGCCCACGTGACCATGCTCGCCAAGTACGATGCCCGCAACCCCGTGGCCATCAAGCAACTGGTGGGCTCCGGCACCAAGCTGCGTCCCTTCACGCAGGACGTGATGAACGCGGCCTTCAAGTCGGCCCAGCAGATCTACTCGGACCTGAACAACAGCAACCCCGAGTGGAAGAAAATCTACCCCGACTACTCCAAGTTCCTGGCCGACCAGAACGCCTGGTTCCGCTTCACCGAAGGCACGTTCGACCGCTTCATGCAGCAGCAGAAGCTGTAACTGCGCAATCCTCCGAGCCGCCGTGTGAACGGCGGCTTTTTTTGGGTGCCTGGCTGGTGCGCAAGCACCAACGCAGAGTGTCTGTCGCGTCCCTCGCGGGATGTGTGGGTTGAAACGGGAGCAGGGGCTCCAAGGTTCGAATCCTGGTATTGGTCGCGCCCCCCGTGGGCGCGTGGATCATGCGCCTTGCCGCACCACGGCCTTGGCTGCGCACCGCAGGAGCGGCTGGTGGCATTTCGCCCGGCGCTTCAGCGAGTTGTCGGGGGCTGGTCTTCAGAGCGGGCTGGTGGATTGCTGCCCTGCCGGACCACCGCCTCGCCGAAGGCCACCAACAAGGCCGGGTCGGCCGAATGCACCCAGGCGATGCTGCCGTTGCGCCGGCGCACGAGCATGCGGGGCGCGACGATGCCGCTCAGCCAGGGCCAGTGCACGATTTTGAAAGTGGCCACTTCGCGGATGTGCACCTTCTTGTCCCACAGCCACGATTGCAGCAGGGCGTCGCCCGTGAAGCGCGTGCGGCTGAACACCATCCACCAGCCCACCCAGGCGATCAGCACCCCGGCCAGGCAGAAGGTGGCCAGGCTGGTGAAGGACCACTGCGCGCCGCGCAGCGCGGGCACCGACCAGGCCGCGAACGCGCCGAGCGCCACGACGATGGCCACGGCCAGCCCGCGCACCGCGGGCGGGTAGGCGGCGCTTTCCAGCCAGGCGCCCCCGGCACCACCCGGTGCGTCCGCTGCATCCGCAGGGGGCACGTTCGGGGAGTTGCCCGTCATTGCGGCGTGCTGGCCGCGCCTTCGGCCGGTGCGGCGTCCGGTGCTGGCTCGGGCACCGGCATGGCGGGCTCGGCACCGGTTTCAGCGGCCGGGGCGGCGCTGCCCGCTGCGGGTTTTTCTCCAGTGCCGAACGGGTCATCCATGTTGATGGTGGGCTCGGCGGACGAGTCGGCCGGCATCTCGAGCTGCACCTTGTCCAGGTCGACCACCTGCTCCTTGTCCAGGAAGACGGTCACCGTTTGCGGGAAGAAGATCACGATCGCCACCAGGATCAGCTGCATGATCACCCAGGGGATGGAGCCCATGTAGATGTCGCTGGACTTGACCGGCCTGTCGATGCGTTTTTCCTTGAACAGCGTGTCCGAGATGCCGCGCAGGTAGAACAGCGCGAAGCCGAAGGGCGGGTGCATGAAGCTCGTCTGCATGTTCACGCACAGCAGCACGCCGAACCACACCAGGTCGATGCCCAGCTTGTGCGCCACGGGGCCCAGCAGCGGCAGGATGATGAAGGCGATCTCGAAGAAGTCGAGGAAGAACGCCAGGAAGAAGATGAAGATGTTCACCACGATCAGGAAGCCGATCTGGCCGCCCGGCAGGTCGCTCAGCAGGTGTTCGATCCAGATGGCGCCATCCACGCCCTGGAACACCAGCGAGAACACGCGCGAGCCGATCAGGATGAACACCACCATGGCCGTGAGCCGCATGGTGCCGTCCATCGCTTCCTTGATGAGCTGCCACGTGAGCCGCTTGTGGATGGCCGCCAGGATCAGCGAGCCCACCGCGCCCATGGCGCCGGCCTCGGTCGGCGTGGCGATGGCGTGGTCCATGAAGGGCAGGCCGCCCATGGAGCCCAGCACCGCGAAGATCAGGATGGCCGAGGGAATGATGCCGCGCAGGCACTTGCCCCACAGGGCCCAGCCGTGCAGCGTGCGCGCCGTCTTGGGCAGGCCGGGCACGTATTCGGGGCGGAAGCGGCCCAGCAGGAAGGTGTAGATGGCGAAGATCAGCACCTGCAGGATGGCGGGGCCCCAGGCGCCCTTGTACATGTCGCCCACCGAACGGCCGAGCTGGTCGGCCATGACGATCAGCACCAGCGAGGGCGGCACCAGTTGCGTGATGGTGCCCGAGGCCGCCAGCACGCCGGTGGAGTAGCGCATGTTGTAGCCGTAGCGCATCATCACCGGCAGCGAGATCATGGCCATGGCGATCACCTGGCCGGCCACGGTGCCGGTGATGGCCCCGAGGATGAAGCCCACGATGATGACCGAGTAGCCCAGCCCGCCGCGCACCGGGCCGAACAGCTGGCCCATGGAGTCGAGCATGTCCTCGGCCAGGCCGCATTTCTCGAGCACCGCGCCCATGAGCGTGAAGAACGGAATGGCCAGCAGCAGGTCGTTGGACAGGATGCCGAACATGTTGATCGGCAGGTTCGCCATGAAGTTGGCCGGGAACCAGCCCATCTCGATGGCGAAGAATCCGCTGAACAGGCCCAGGGCCGCGAGCGAAAACGCGACCGGGAACCCGATCAGCATGATCACGATCAGCCCCGCGAACATGATCGGGGCAAAGTTTTCCATGTGCATTCTGGTGTCGTCCTGAGAGAAGTCGGTGGGGCAGGGGCGGGCGGGTGCTTACTGCACCGGCTTCTCGTAGTGCGTGTTCATCTGGATGTCGCCGCGCAGGTAGGCCACGCGCTTGATGATCTCGGCCACGCCTTGCAGGAACATCGCGCCGAAGCCCAGGGGCATCAGCAACGCGGCGGGCCAGCGGATCAGGCCGCCGATGTTGCCGGACATCTCGCCAGACACCAGCATGTGCCAGAAGAACGGCGCCGTCAGCCAGGTGAGCAGGCCCATCACCGGCAGCAGGAAGACGATCAGGCCGAACAGGTCCACCAGCACGGGCTTCTTGCCGCGCAGCCGGCCGTAGATGATGTCCACGCGCACGTGCTCGTTGAGCTTGAGCACCAGCGGCGCGCCCAGCATCACGGTGGTGGCGAAGAGGTACCACTGGATCTCGAGCCAGGCGTTGGAACTCATGTCCAGGCCGTAGCGGATGATCGCGTTGGTGGCGGAAATCAGAGCGGCGGCGAGCACGGCCCATCCGGCCACCTTGCTGAGCTTGGTGGAAATCCAGTCCATGCCCATGGCCAATTTGAGGAGTCCTGACACGGTTTGTCTCCTGGAGAACTTGGGGAATTATTGAAATACGGCGGCCCGGCCGCTGCGCGTGGACGCAGGGCCGGCAGTGGCGCCGATCGTACTCCCGGGCTGCTGAAAAAAGCCTGACGCTGGGGGGTGGGGTTTTCCCGTGCGGCTTGGCCCTGTGCGCCGCGCCATGCAACGGCGGGGCGAAAAAAACCCCGCGACACAGCGCGGGGTGGAGGCGCCCAGAGGGCGTGGAAGGGGCCGTCTCAGCAGCCTGGTGGGCAGCGCCGTTGACGCGGCCGGGCCGGTGTCATGGAATGCGGTGGTCGTCGCCCGCAGGGCCGTCGCCCGGGCCGCGCTTGCGCGGCCACCAGTGCTCGATGCACTCGGCCGCGCGGTCCTTGCCCCCTAAGCCGAAGGCCAGCGCCAGGGCGAACACCGCGCCGCCCAGCACGATGAGGAAGCTCTGGCGCACGATGTCGCCGCCGATGCGCAGGTGGTCGAGCGCGATCAGCACGACGAAGGCCACGATCGCGTACTGCGCCAGCTTGCCCAGCAGCACGGTTTCCTTCAGGCCGCTGCGCCGGCCCTGCGCGGCCACCATCTCGCCGACGAAGCGGCCGAAGTATGCGCCCAGCGCGAGGATGATGAGCGCGATGAACAGGTTGGGCACGAACCACACCACGCGGCTGAGCAGCGCGGTCACGTAGCTCAGGCCCAGGCCGTTGAAGGCGATGAGCAGCGAGGCGAGGATGACCAGCCAATAGACCAGGATGCCGAAGATGCTGGTGGTGTCGCCCTGCACGCCGCCTTGCTTCAGAAAGCCGTCGAGCCCGGCGCGCTGCGTGAGCACCTGGAAGTTGATCGCGCGCAGCCCGCGGGTCACGGCGAAGCGTGCCGCCTTGGCCACCAGCCAGCCGGCTGCGACGACGAGCAGGGCGATGAGAAGCCGCGGCAGGAATGCGCTGACCTGCAGCAGCATGGCGCGGGCCGGTTCCAGATGAATGCTGAAATTTTCCATGGAGGGTGCCCTCAATTGATCGGGTGAACGTGGACGGTCGTTGGCGGGCCGGGTGACCGGCGCCTACGGTGCCGCAGGGGCGGGCGAGGGCGAGGCCGCGGCGCCGATGAGCGCCAGCAGCCCCTGCAGCGGCACCTGCGCCCAATCGACGCGGTTGCCGAGTTCGTAGCGCAGCTCGTACAGCGCCTTCTCGATCTCGAACAGCGCCACGATGGCGCCGTCCGGCACGGGGGCCACCTCCAGGTGGGCGCCGGGGTGGGTGGCCGGGGCGCTGGCCTCGGCGGCATAGGCCTCGAGAAACTCGGCGCGCGTCTCGCGTTCCCATTGCTGGGCCGCTTCGTCCAGGCGCAGCATCTCCTCGGTGGACTGGGTCATCCGCTTGAGCGCGGCCCAGCGGGCGTAGTTGAACGAGCGCAGCATGCCGGCCACGTCGCGCAGGGGCGAGCTCTTGGCGCGGCGCTGCTCGAAGGTGCGGCCGGGTTCGCCCTCGAAGTCGATGATGACGAAGTCGTTGTCGGTCACCAGCACCTGGCCCAGGTGGTAGTCGCCGTGGTAGCGCGTCTTGTGGCCCGAAGGGGTCACGCCGGTACCCTGGCCGATGCGGTCCATGAGGGTGGCGCGCCGGGCCAGCAGGGCCTGGGCATCGGTGCGCGCGGCGGGGGGCAGGTCGGCCATGCGCTGCTCCAGCAGCGCCAGCGTGTCGGCCGCCTCGGCCAGGGCCCGCTCATGGAAGGCCTGCACGTCCTGCGCGGTGACCGGCTCCGGATCGAACGCCGGGTTGCCGGTGCGCAGCGCGAGCGCCCGGTGCAGGCCGGCGGTGCGGCGGCCGAGGGTTCGCACCAGCGCGAGGAAGCCTCCATGCACGTCCGCTGTGGCGCCCGAGGCGATGCGCGTGTCTTCCAGAAACCGCTCCAGGTAGCCCAGGGTGTATTCCCAGCCGTCGCCCTGGTTGGACACGTAGGACTGCACCAGGGCCAGCGTCATGGTCGTGCCGTCGCCCGCGACGTACTCGACCGCGCCGCCCACCGGCACGCAATGCTCGAAGCGCGCGGCCTCGGTCAGGAAGCGGCCCACCTCCAGCTCGGGATTGACCCCGTTGCGCACGTGCCGGTAGCCCTTGAGGAACAGCTTTTCGCCCAGGGTGACCACGGTGTTGCTGCTCTGCGCGCCCGGGCGGCCCACGGTGAGGTCATCCAGCCCCTGCGCCATCCCGGCGAAGGCCACGGTGCTGCGAAAACGCAGCGTGCCGCCGCGGTCGGTTCCCAGTTGTTCGTTGGCACCGATGGCCCGCACCACCGCGCGGCAGAAGGCCTCGTCGTGGAAGGCGTCGCCCATCACGCCCACGTTGGCCTGCTGGCGCACGCGCGCCACGCCGCCGGGCGAGAGCCGGCGCATGCGCTCTTCATCGCCTTCTTCCCATGCCAGGGCCAGGGGAACGAAGTACGAGGCAGGCGGCGTGGACGGAGCCTCGACATTCAGGATCGGCAGCATCCATTCATAGCCGCCCTCGGTCTTCCACACGGTGTGGTCCTGGATGCGTGCGCGCTCGATGGCCGTGCCCTTGCCGGCGTACCAGCGCTGCAGCTCGATGTAGCGCGGCAGCGTGTCGGATTCGAATTGCACGCGCATGCGTTCGGCCATGCCGATGCGCCAGGGCATCACGTTTTCGCGGAAGAAGCTGGTCCAGCCGTCGAACAGCACCAGCACCGGGCGCTCCTGCAGGTCGAGCCCGTCCTGGTGCCAGGACGGCACCTGCGCCTCGGTGGACAGGCGGAACCAGTAGAACCCGTAGGAGTGCAGCGTGAGCAGGTAGGGCAGGTCGCCGATGGGCGGGAAGGTGACGCGGCCCAGCATTTCCAGCGGGGCGCGCCCCTTGTAGGCCGACAGGTCCAGCTCCACCGGCTGGGCGGCGCGAGACAGGTTGAACACGGTCAGGATCACGTCGTCGCCGTGTTCGCTGATGTAGGCGAGGATCTTGCGGTTGCCCGGCTTCAGGAAGATGCGCCGGCCACGCCCGAAGGCCCGGCTGGTCTTGCGCACGGCCAGCATGCGGCGGGTCCAGTTGAGCAGCGAACTCTGGTCGCTGGCCTGGGCCTCGACGTTCAGCGCCTCGTAGCCGTACACGGCATCCATGATGGGCTGCAGGTACAGCCGCTGCGGGTCGGCGCGCGAGAAGCCGGCGTTGCGGTCGGGGTTCCACTGCATCGGCGTGCGCACGCCGTTGCGGTCACCCACGAACACGTTGTCGCCCATGCCGATCTCGTCGCCGTAGTAGATGATGGGCGAGCCGGGCATGGACAGCAGCATGCCGTTCATGAGCTTCACGCGGTCGATGTCGTTTTCCATCAGCGGCGCCAGGCGGCGGCGGATGCCGAGGTTGATGCGTGCGCGCATGTCGGCGGCGTACATGGTGTACATGTAGTCGCGTTCCTTGCTGGTCACCATCTCCAGCGTCAACTCGTCATGGTTGCGCAGGAAGATCGCCCACTGGCAGCCGTCGGGAATGTCGGGCGTCTGCTGCAGGATCTCGACGATGGGGTGGCGGTCTTCCTGGGCGATGGCCATGTACATGCGCGGCATCAGCGGGAAGTGGTAGGCCATGTGGCATTCGTCGCCATCGCCGAAATACTCGCGCACGTCCTCTGGCCACATGTTGGCCTCGGCCAGCAGGAAGCGGTTCTTGTATTCGGCGTCGATCGCGGCGCGCAGCCGCTTGATCACCGCATGCGTCTCGGGCAGGTTCTCGTTGCTGGTGCCGTCGCGCTCGATCAGGTAGGGGATCGCGTCCAGCCGGAAGCCGTCCACACCCATGTCGAGCCAGAAGCGCATGGTCTTGAGCACGGCCTCCATCACCAGCGGGTTGTCGAAATTCAGGTCCGGCTGGTGGCTGAAGAACCGGTGCCAGTAATAGGCCTTGGCCACGGGGTCCCAGGCCCAGTTCGACGTCTCGGTGTCGGTGAAGATGATGCGCGTGCCCTGGTAGATCTGGTCGGTGTCGCTCCACACGTAGAAGTCGCGCTCGGGCGAGCCGGGCGGCGCGGTGCGCGCGCGCTGGAACCAGGGGTGCTCGGCGGAGGTGTGGTTGATGACCAGCTCGGTGATCACGCGCAGGCCGCGCTGGTGGGCCGCGTCCAGCATCTCGCGGAAGTCGTCCAGCGTGCCGTACTGCGGGTGGACGTCTTCGTACTCGGAGATGTCGTAGCCGTCGTCGCGCAGCGGCGATGGGTAGAACGGCATCAGCCAGATCGTGTTGACCCCGAGGTCCTTCACGTAGTCGAGCTTGGCGGTCACGCCCTTGAAATCGCCCACCCCGTCGCCGTTGGTGTCGAAGAAGGCCTTGACGTTGAGCTGGTAGATGACCGCGTCCCGGTACCACTGGGGATCGTCGCTGGTGTCGATCTCCGTGTTCTCGGGGGTGACGGCCGGCTCTGGCTCGGGCAGGGGGTGGACCAAAGGTGCATTCATGGGCGGCTCTTCTTTTTATTCAAAATGGTCAAAGTCGTCGTGGCGGCCGACGCGCCGGCGCACCACGAACACGTGGGCGGGCGAGCGGTGCGGGTCCAGCAGCACGTAGTGCGCATCGCCCTGCCAGACGAATCGCTGCTGGCTCAGCAGGTCGTGCATCTGCCAGTCAGTGGGAGGGGGTGCGGGCTGCGAGGCCGGCATGTCGGACGTGGAGGGGTCGGTGGCCGCGATGTCCGCCGCCGACAGCCGCAGCCAGCCCGACTGCGGGTGGTGCGGGTCCAGGTTGACCACGGTGACCACGATGTTCCGTCCGTCAGCGGAGTGCTTCATGTAAGCCAGCAGCTGGTCGTTGTCCACATGCAGGAAGCGCAGCCTGTGGTCCGCATGCAGGGCCGGGTTCTCGCGCCGGATCTGGTTCACGCGGGTGATGAAGGCGCGCAGGTTGCCGGGGCGCTCCAGGTCCCAGTGGCGCAGCTGGTACTTTTCGGAGTCGAGGTATTCCTCGCTGCCCGGCCCGCGCGGCAGGTGCTCCAGCAGTTCATAGGCCGGGCCGTAGATGCCGTAGCTGGCGGCCAGCGTGGCGGCCAGCACCAGCCGTGCCATGAAGACGGCCGGCTCGCCGCCCTGCAGGTGCTCGTGCAGGATGTCCGGCGTGTTGGGCCAGGCGTTGGGCCGGAAATACTCGCGGCCCGGTCTGGTGGACAGCTCGGTGAAGTACTCCGTCAGCTCGTGCTTGGTGTTGCGCCACGTGAAGTAGGTGTACGACTGGGTGAAGCCCCGCTTGGCCAGCCCGTGCATCACCTTGGGCCGCGTGAAGGCTTCGGCCAGGAAGATCGTGTCCGGGTGGTCGCGCTGGATCTCGGCGATCACCCATTCCCAGAACGGAAAGGCCTTGGTGTGCGGGTTGTCCACCCGGAAGATGCGCACGCCCTCGCCGATCCAGTGCTCGAACACGCTTTTGAGTTCGCTCCACAGGCCGCGCCAGTCGTCGCATTCGAAGTTGAAGGGGTAGATGTCCTGGTATTTCTTGGGCGGGTTCTCGGCGTACTGCACCGTGCCGTCCGGGCGCCAGCGGAACCAGTCGGGGTGTTCCTTCACATAGGGGTGGTCCGGCGCGCATTGGAAGGCAATGTCCAGCGCCACTTCCAGGCCCTGCTCCTTGGCGGCCACGACCAGCCGGCGAAAGTCCTGCACGGTGCCCAGTTCGGGCAGGATGGCCTTGTGCCCACCCTCCTTTGCGCCGATGGCCCAGGGGCTGCCCACGTCGTCGGGCCCCGCGGCCAGGGCATTGTTCTTGCCCTTGCGCTGCTCCCGCCCGATGGGATGGATGGGTGGGAAATACAGTACGTCGAAGCCCATGGCCGCGATATCGGCCAGGCGCGCCTCGACGTCGCGGAACGTGCCGTGCACGCCCGCGGTGGGGGAGGTGGAGCGGGGGAACAGCTCGTACCAGGTGCTGTAACGGGCCCGCTCGCGGTCGGCCCGCAGCGGCAGGGCGTCGGGGTAGCGCACCTCGAAGCGGCGGTCGGGGTGGCGGCGCATCGCCGCGGCGGCGGCTTCGTCCAGCGCCAGGGCCTTGAGCATGTCTGCGTCACCCTCGGCCTGGGCGCCGCGTTCCAGGGCCTGGGCCCAATCGGTCAGGTCGCTGCGGTCGCGGGCGGCGCTGGCACGCTGGGCCGCCGCCAGGGCTTCCGCCGCGCCCACGCGCGCGGCGACGCGGATGTCCTGCGGATCGACGCGGCGTTCGAGTTCCCGGCGCCAGGATTCGAACGGGTCCACCCAGGCCGACACGGTGTAGCGGTACAGGCCCGGCTCGGGCGGGGTGAAGTCGGCCACCCATTCGTCGTTGCCGCTGGCCTCCATGGCCACTTCGGTGGCGTCTGCGGGGGCTGTGGTGGCGTTGCCATCCCGGTCGCGCCACCACTGCAGCGCCACGCGCAAGACGTCGTGCCCGTCGGTGAAACAGTGCGCGGTGATGCGGGCCGGTTCGCCGGCCACGCGCTTGGCGGCAAAGCGACCGCCGTCCACGCAGGGGAGCACGGCTTCGACCACGGCGCGCACACGGCCGTCTGTACCGCCGATCAGGGTCACCAGAGTGGACGGGCTCGCTGGCGACGCCGCAGAGGCATTGGCCGCAGGGCGGAAAGAAGAGGGCAGGGTGTCAGGCTTTGGCATGGCGCGCAGGCTCCTGTCGGAAGATGAGGGTGGAGAGCGGCGGCAGCGTGAGGCACAGCGATTGTTCCCACTGGTGCGACCGCACAGGCGCGGCCTCCACGCCGCCCAGGTTGCCCCAGCCGGCACCGCCGAACTCGCGCGCGTCGCTGTTGAGCAACTCCTGCCAGTAGCCGGAGGACGGCACACCCACCAGGTAGTTGGTGCGCGGCACGGGCGTGAGGTTGCAGACCACCAGCACCGGGCCGGCGCCGTCTTCCCGCGCCGCCCGATGGCTGGGCTTGCGCAGGAAGGCGATCACGCTCTGCCCGGCGTCGTCGGCCTCCACCCATTGAAAACCCTCCGCCGAAAAGTCCACTTCATGCAGAGCGGGCTCGCTGCGATAGACGCGGTTGAGTTCGCGGATCAGGCGCTGCACGCCACCGTGCAACGGGCTGTCGCACACCCACCATTCGAGTTCGCCTTCATGTGTCCACTCGCGGCGCTGGCCGAACTCGCCGCCCATGAAGAGCAGCTTCTTGCCCGGGTGCGACCACATCAGGCCGAACAGCGTGCGCAGGTTGGCGAACTGCTGCCACTCGTCGCCGGGCATCTTGTTGATCAGCGAGCCCTTGCCGTACACCACTTCGTCGTGCGAGAGCGGCAGCACGAAGTTCTCGTTGAAGGCATACACCAGCGAGAACGTGAGCTTGTGGTGGTGGTATCGACGGTTGACCGGGTCTTCCTTCAGGTAGGCCAGCGTGTCGTGCATCCAGCCCATGTTCCACTTCATGCCGAAGCCCAGGCCGTTCATCTCCACGGGGCGCGAGACCATCGGCCAGGCGGTGGATTCCTCCGCGATGCTGACCGTGTCCGGGTGGTCGCGGTAGACCGCTCGGTTGAGCAGCCGCATGAACTCGATGGCTTCCAGGTTCTCGCGGCCGCCGTGGCGGTTGGGTATCCACTCGCCGTCCTTGCGGGCGTAGTCCAGGTAGAGCATGGACGCGACCGCATCCACGCGCAGCCCGTCCAGGTGGTACTTGTCGAGCCAGAACAGGCCGGAGGAGATGAGAAAGCTGCGCACCTCGTGCCGGCCGTAATTGAAGATGGCCGAGCTCCATTCGGGGTGGAAACCCTGGCGCGGGTCCGAATGCTCGTACAGGTGGGTGCCATCGAACTCCGCCAGCCCGTGGGCGTCCACCGGAAAGTGGGAGGGCACCCAGTCCAGCAGCACGCCGATGCCGCGCTGGTGCAGGTGGTCCACGAAGTACATGAAGTCCTGCGGGGTGCCGTAGCGCGAGGTGGGCGCGAAGTACCCGGTGGTCTGGTAGCCCCAGGAGCCATAGAACGGGTGTTCGGTGATGGGCATCAGCTCCACGTGCGTGAAGCCCAGGGACGTCACGTAGTCCGCCAGTTCATGGGCCAGTTCGCGGTAGTTCATGAACTGGCCGTTTCGGCGGCGCCAGGAGCCGGGGTGCATCTCGTAGATGGACATCGGCGCATCCAGCGCGTTGCGCGGCCCGCGCGATGCCATCCAGTCGCTGTCGCCCCATTCGTAGTCGAGGGACCAGATGCGCGATGCGGTGTTGGGCGGCAATTCGGCACACACTGCGAAGGGGTCGGCCTTTTCGAGCACGCGGCCCCCGTTGTGCGACACGATGCGGTATTTGTAGGCTTGGCCGTGCGCGGCGTGGGGGGAGGCTCCCTCCCAGATGCCGCTGCCATCGGACCGGGCGTGGAGCACATCCGCATCGGGGTTCCAGCCATTCCAGTCGCCGATGACCGAGACCGATGCGGCGTTGGGTGCCCAGACGGAAAAGTCCGCACCGCCGCCCTCGCTGCGCAGGTGGCAGCCCATGGCCTGGTAGAGGCGTGAATGCGTTCCTTCGCGAAGGAGATAGGCGTCGTGGGCGGTCAGCAGGGCGGTGTGGGGCAAAGGCACGGGCTTGGATCCTTGGGGGAGTGGGCGCTCCGCGGCGCAGGGCGCGCCAGCGCAACCGGTTCACAAAACCCATTGGGGCACGTCCCGCGGGGTCGTCGCTGCGCGGGAGTGGCGCTTGGGTTTGTAGGACAGCGCCTATTCGGGGGCATTGGGAACGCATGGCCCGATAGTGCCTTTCCCCGGCGTGCAGCGGCCGTGCCGTCCCTGCACGGCAGGGGTCAAACGAGCAGCGCCACGCCCTTGATCTGCGCGAAAACCGGCAGGCCCGGGGCCAGCCCCAGGGTGCATGCCGAGCGCTGGGTGACGCGGGCGAGCAGGGGCGTGCCCTGGGCATCGAGCGCCACCATGGCCAGCCCCGGGCCGTCCTCGCGCAGCGCCACCACCCGCGCCGGCAGCACGTTCAGCACGCTGCTGTGCAGCGGCGCGGCCAGCGCCACTGTCACATCGCGCGCCTGCACCCGCAAGCGCACGGCCGTGCCCGGCGGGTGGGGATGGGCGGTGGCCACCAGCAATGCGCCGCCCCCGGGCAGGCGAACGTCCATGAGTTGGTCCGCCGCATCGTGGCCGGACACGGTGCCCTCGGCCACGGTCGCCGCCGTGTCGCCCTCGGCGAGCGGCAGGTCCAGCCGCGCCAGGAGGGCCGGCGCGGGGCCGCTCGCCAGCACCCGACCGCCGCCAAGCAGCACCAGGTGCTGCGCCAGCCGGGCCACTTCGTCCTGCGCATGGCTCACGTACAGCACGGGAATGTCCAGTTCGCGCTGCAGGCGCTCCAGATAGGGCAGCACTTCGGCCTTGCGCTGCGCGTCCAGGGCAGCCAGGGGCTCGTCCATCAGGAGCACGCGGGGGCTGGCGGCCAGGGCCCGGGCCATCGCCACCCGCTGACGCTCGCCCCCCGACAGGGTGCTTGGCTGGCGGGCCAGCAGGGGTTGCAGCCCGAGCAGTTCGACGGCCTGCTCCAGCGACACCTTCCTGCGCGCTGGGGGTGTGCGCCGCAGGCCGTACTCGAGGTTGCGGCGCACGTCCAGGTGCGCGAAAAGGCTCGATTCCTGGAACACATAGCCCAGCGCCCGCTGGTGCGTCGGGAGCCACAGGCGCTGCGCGTCGTCCTGCCACACCTGCCCATGAACCGCCACGCGCCCCTGAGCCCGCTCCAGGCCCGCCAGGGCCCGCAGGCAGGTCGTCTTGCCACAGCCCGAGGGACCGTAGAGCGCCGTGACGCCCCGGCCGGGAAGGGACAGGTCCAGGTCCAGCGCGAAGCCGCCCGGGCGCTGCAGCCGCAGGCGGGCCTCGATGGTGCCTTCGCCCGTGCAGGGCAACCGTCCCGCACCGGCCGTCATGCCGCGCCCCTGCCGGGCCGTGCGGGCTGCAGCCAGTGCAGCAACAGCAGCACCCCGAACGAGAACACCACCATGCTCCCCGCCAGCCAGTGGGCCTGCAGGTATTCCATGGCCTCCACGTGGTCGTAGATCTGGACCGACACCACGCGCGTCACGCCGGGAATGTTGCCGCCGAGCATGAGCACCACGCCGAACTCTCCCACCGTGTGCGCAAAGCTCAGCACCCCCGCCGTGAGAAAGCCCGACCGCGCGAGCGGCATCCCCACGGTGAAGAAGCGGTCCCACGGGCCCGCGCCCAGCGTGGCGGCGGCCTCCATCGGCCGCGCTCCCACCGCCTCGAATGCGCGCTGCAGCGGCTGCACCGCGAACGGCAGCGAGTACACGACCGATCCCACCAGCAGACCGGCGAAGGTGAAGGGCAGGGTGGCCAGGCCCATCGACTGCATCGCGCGGCCCACCGGGCCGTTGGGGCCCAGGGTGAGCAGCAGGTAGAAACCGATCACCGTGGGGGGCAGCACCAGCGGCAGCGCCACCACCGCCGAGACCGGGCCGCGCCAGCGCGACGGCGTGTGCGCCAGCCACCAGGCCAGTGGCGTGCACAGCACCAGCAGCGTGAGCGTGGTGAGCGCGGCCAGCCGCAGCGTGAGGCCGATGGCGGCCAGGTCCTGCGCAGAAAAAGGCATCGGCAGCGTGTCGGTCCGGCGGCTTTGGCGGGTGCGGGCAGGGGCTCAGAGCCCGTAGCCGTAGGCCCGGATCACCTCGCGCGCCGCGTCGCTGCGCAGGAATTTCATCAGGGCAATGGCGGCGGGCTGGTCCTTGCCCGTGGCGAGCAGGACGGCATCCTGCCGGATGGGGTCGTGCAGCGCCTCCGGCACCTGCCAGGCCGAGCCCTTGGCGATCTTGCCGCCTTCCATGACCTGCGACAGCGCCACGAAGCCCAGCTGCGCATTGCCCGTGGCCACGAACTGGTAGGTCTGCGCGATGTTCTCGCCCGTCACGAAGCGCGGCTGCAGGCGCTCGCCCAGGCCGAGCTTTTCCAGCGTCTGCACGGCCGCCAGGCCATAGGGCGCGAGCTTGGGGTTGGCGACGGCCAGATAGGTGAAATCGCCCGCCTTGAGCACCTGGCCCTGGTCGTCCACGTAGCCCTCACGCGGGCTCCACAGCACCAGCCGTCCCACGGCATAGGTGAAGCGCGATCCCTGCACGGCCTGGCCCTCCTGCTCCAGCCGGGCGGGCGTGGTGTCGTCGGCGGACAGCAGCACCTGGAACGGTGCGCCGTTCTTGATCTGCGCATAGAACTTGCCGGTGGCCCCGAACGACAGCACGGCCTTGTGGCCGGTGGCCTGCTCGAACGCCGCGGCGATCTTCTGCATTGGCGCCGTGAAATTGGCCGCGACGGCGACGGGCACCTCTCCGGCATGGGCCGAAGCCAGGCCCGCCAGGGCCATGCCGGCAGCGGCCAGCAGTCGGGAGGGGGCGGAGGCAAATCGCATGGCGCTATTCCTTGGATGAATAGCGGTCGAGTATAGCGACGGGTTTCCCGGGCAGCCCTGGACAGCGCGGCATGATGCGCCCATGACAAAGCGGCTTTCCCTCTCCGATGCGCTGGGCCAGGGCATGGCGGACCGGCGCATCGACATCCTGCGCCAGATCGGCGTGGGCGGATCGATCTCGCAGGCCGCGCGGGCCGTGGGCGTGAGCTACAAGGCGGCCTGGCAGGCGGTGGACGCGCTCACCAACCTGGCGGGCGTGCCCCTGGTGGCGCGCGCCGTGGGCGGCACCGGCGGTGGCGGCGCGCAGCTGACCCCGGCGGGGCTCGAATTGCTGAACGCGGCCGATGCGCTGGAGGAGGCCCGCCGCGAAGTGCTCGGTCGGCTGGCGCACGG